>JBBQTQ010000049.1:0-19115 GCA_038213135.1 Gaiellales bacterium | reverse complement strand
AAGCCACCTCCGCGTCTACCAGCTCCCCGCGAGCGGATCACGAGGAAAGGCGGCCATCCTCGCGTGGATTGTGCGGGTCGCCGATGCGGGCCTGCGCGAGGGCAGCGATGATGCCGTCGATGCTCACGGTGCGCACTCTGACCGACGGCGGGCAGCAGCCGCCGGAGATCGCCAGGGCGATCGCCGACTTCCTCGCGCCGGCGCAGCGAACGCTCGAGATCGCCCTCTACGACTTGAAGCTCGGCCCGGAAACGGAAGCGATCGTCGCGGGGGCGATCGAGGACGCCGCCAAGCGCGGGGTCTCGGTGCGGGTCGCCTACAACGTCGACCACCGCGCGCCGATCCCGGTCCCACCGCCGCCCCAGGCGGATCCCGCAGACGTCGAGAAGCTGACCGTCCCGACGAAGGGCATCGCGGGCATCCCCGACCTGATGCACCACAAGTACGTGATCCGCGACAGCGCGTCGATCTGGACCGGGTCGACGAACTGGACGGACGATTCCTGGTCACGCGAGGAGAACCTGATCGTCCTCGCCGACTCGCCCGAGCTCGCGCACGCCTTCGAGCTCGACTTCGAGCAGCTCTGGACGACGGGCGACGTCATGCAGAGTGGAAAGGTCGAGCCGCGGCCGGTGCGCGTGAACGGCTCGCAGGTGCGCCCCTGGTTCACGCCGGGCTACGGCGAGGCTCTCTCGCACCGGATCGCCAAGCGGATCGGCCAGGCCAAGCGTCGAATCCGCATCGCCTCACCGGTAATCACCGCCGCTCCGATTCTGGCCACGCTCGCTCAGGTCGCCGCCGACGGGAAGGTCGACCTCGCGGGCGTCGTCGACCTAACGCAGATCAAGGAGGTGCTGCACCAGTGGGGCGAGAACCACGTCGCCGGCTGGAAGATCCCGCTCCTGCAGGCGATCCTCCAGAAGGCGCCGTTTTCGGGCAAGAACTCAACGCCCTGGGGCGCCGGCACCGTCCACGACTACATGCACGCGAAGGTGACGGTCACCGACGACATCGTCTTCGTCGGCAGCTTCAACCTCTCGCACTCGGGCGAGCAGAACGCGGAGAACGTCCTGGAGATCGAGGATCCGGCGCTCGCCGAGCAACTAGCCGGCTTCATCGACCAGATCCGCGCGCGCTACCCCGCTGTCCGGCTCTAGCGCCGCCGCCGGCGGCGCCGCAGCCGGATCTCGCCGTAGCCGACCCAGTCCGCGCCTTCCGGGAGTGGCCGCTCGCGGCCTGCTCGAAGCTCGTCGGCGATTGCGGCCAGTGTCTCGTTCGAGCGCCGGCGGCCGTTGGCGCGCCAGATCAGCGCCACCCACGGATTGGCCGAGATCGCCTCGAACCACGGCCGGCGGCCGCAGAGCTCCAGCAGCGGGCCGAAGACCCACCAGAACCAGTCGAGCGTGACGAGCACGACCGACGCGAACGGGGTGTTCAAGAGAAAGCGAGCGGCGAGCGCCGAAGGGCGGATCTGCTCGGAGGGCGCGAGCGGCGAGCCGAAGCGATGCCAGGCGAGGCGCAGGCTCCAGACGCGACCCTCCGGAGCCTCGACGAGCACCTAGATGGTCGTTGCCAGGAGATCGCCGTCCTCGGTGCGCGAGCTGATCGCTCTGGGTCGCGCCGACGGAGCGTCGCCGCTACTGGATGAAAGGAACGTAACGGGGACGCTCCGGCGGCGCGAAGCAGACGGTTTGCGGAGGCCGGCTCCGCCGGCATCCGGAAGGCGGCTGCGGCCCAGACACGCCAGATCGTGCAACCGAGCGCGCGAGATCGTGGCAGCGACCATCAACTATTCCCACTCGATTGTCGCGGGCGGCTTCGAGGTCACGTCGAGCACGACGCGGTTCACGGCCGGGATCTCGTTGACGATCCGGCTCGAGATCGTCTCGAGAACGTCGTAGGGGATCCGGGCCCAGTCGGCGGTCATCGCGTCCTCGGAGGTGACCGCACGGATCACGATCGGGTAGCCGTAGGTGCGCTCGTCTCCCTGCACTCCGACCGAGCGGATCGCGGGCAGGACCGCGAAGCACTGCCAGAGCTCACGGTAGAGACCCGCTCGCCGCACCTCCTCGAGCAGGATCGCGTCGGCCTCGCGGAGGATCTCGAGCCGCTCGCGGGTGACCTCGCCGATGATTCGGATCGAGAGGCCTGGCCCGGGGAACGGGTGCCGCCAGACCATCGCCTCCGGCAGGCCGAGCTCGGCGCCAACACGCCGCACCTCGTCCTTGAAGAGCGCCCGCAGCGGCTCGACGAGCTCCATCTGCATGTCGGCCGGGAGGCCGCCGACGTTGTGGTGCGACTTGATCTTCGCGGCGACGCCCTCGGTGCCGCCCGACTCGATCACGTCCGAGTAGAGCGTCCCCTGGACGAGAAAGCGCGTGCGGCCGAGCCGGCTCGCCTCCTCCTCGAAGACGCGGATGAACTCCTCGCCGACGATGCTGCGCTTCTCCTCCGGGTCGGTGACGCTCTCGAGTCGCGCGAGGAATCGCTCCTGCGCGTCGACGTGGACGAGGGGAACGTGGAAGTGGCCACGGAAGGTCTCGACGACCTGGGCCGCCTCGTCCTTGCGCAGCAGTCCGTGGTCGACGAAGACGCAGGTCAGCTGGTCGCCGACGGCCTTGTGCAGGAGCAGGGCGGCGACCGCCGAATCGACTCCGCCGGAGAGCCCGCAGATCACGCGCTCGCGGCCGACTTGCGCCCTGATCCGCTCGACCTGCTCCTCGATCACCGCGGCTGCCGTCCAGGTGGGAGGCGCTCCGGCGACGTGGTAGAGGAAGTTCTTCAGGAGGTCGGTGCCGTGCGGGGTGTGCACGACCTCGGGGTGGAACTGGACACCGTAGAGCCCGCGCTCGCGATGTTCGAAGGCAGCAATCGGCGTGGACGGCGAGCCGCCGACCACGCGCGCGCCCTCCGGGGGCGCGGTCACCGAGTCGCGGTGGCTCATCCAGCAGATCTGCGTCTCGGGCAGGCCGGCGAACAGCTCGCCGGGCTCGGCGCGCAGGTCGGTCTTCCCGAACTCGGAGACACCTGTGCGCTCGACCCGGCCGCCGAGCTCCAAGGCCATCAGCTGCATGCCGTAACAGATACCGAGCGTCGGCACGCCGAGCTCGAAGACGCCAGGGTCGACTCGGGGCGCGTCCTCGGCGTAGACCGAGGCAGGGCCGCCGCTCAGCACGAGCGCCACCGGATTGCGGGCCCGGATCGCCTCGGGCGTCGCGCGGTGCGAGACGAGCTCCGAGTAGACACGACACTCGCGCACCCGGCGTGCGATCAGCTGCGAGTACTGCCCGCCAAGGTCGACGACCAGCACCGGGCGGTCGTCCGCATCCGGCGCAGGCACCGGGAAGGCGAGGACCTCAGCGGCGATAGTTCGGCGCCTCCTTCGTGATCGTCACGTCATGCGGATGGCTCTCTCGGAGGCCCGCGCCGGTGATCCGGACGAAGCGGGCCTCCTTCATCGCCTCGATCGTCGGCGCGCCGCAGTAGCCCATCGACTGGCGCAGCCCGCCGACGAGCTGATGGACGACGGCCTCGACCGGCCCCTTGTAGGGGACACGTCCCTCGATTCCCTCGGGCACGAGCTTGTCCACGTCCTCCACGTCACCCTGGAAGTAGCGGTCCTTCGAGAACGAGCGCGCCTTCATCGCGCCCAGCGACCCCATGCCTCGAAACTCCTTGAAGCGCTCGCCCTGGAGGACGATCACGTCGCCGGGCGACTCGTCCGTCCCGGCCAGCAGCGAGCCGAGCATCACGGTGTCGGCGCCGGCGGCGATCGCCTTGGCGATGTCGCCGGAGCTCGTGATTCCCCCATCGGCCAACACGGGCACTCCATGGGCAGCCGCAATGCGGGCGCAATCGTAGATCGCCGTCACCTGCGGGACGCCGACACCGGCGACGATGCGAGTCGTGCAACTCGAACCGGGGCCGACGCCGAGCTTCACGCCGTCGACTCCTGCCTCGATCAGCGCCTCCGCGCCCTCGGCCGTCGCGACGTTGCCGGCGACGAGCTGGATCTCGAAGCGGCGCAGCGCGCGCGCCATGTTCAGGACGTTCGCCGAGTGGCCGTGCGCGGTGTCGAGGACGAGCAGGTCGACTCCGGCGTGGACGAGCGCCTCGGCACGTTCGAGAGCATCGGTGCCGACGCCGACCGCCGCGCCCACACGCAGACGGCCGTGGTCGTCCTTCGTCGCATGCGGGTGCTCGATCCGCTTCTGGATGTCCTTGACGGTGATCAGGCCGCGGAGGTGCCCGTCAGCGTCTACGACCGGCAGCTTCTCGATCCGGTTGCGCGCGAGGATCGAGCGCGCCTCGTCGAGCGTCGTCCCGACCGGCGCGGTGACGAGGTCGCGGCTCGTCATCAGCTCCGAGATCGGCAGGCCGCCATCGCCGTCGTGGAAGCGGAGGTCGCGGTTGGTCAGGATCCCGACCAGGCGCTCGCCCTCGTCGACGATCGGCACGCCGGAGATGTGGTAGTTGGCCATCAGCTCGAGCGCGTCGCGCACGAGGTCGTGCGGACGCAGCGTCACCGGCTCGACGATCATCCCGGACTCGGAGCGCTTGACCTTGTCGACCTCGGCGACCTGGTCCTCGATCGGCAGGTTGCGATGGACGATGCCGATCCCGCCGACGCGCGCCAGCGCGATCGCCAGCCGCGCCTCCGTGACGGTGTCCATGGCCGCCGCGACGACCGGGATCGCCAGCTCGATCTCGCGCGTCAGCCGGGTCGCGGTCGAGACGTCGTTCGGCATCACGTCCGAGGCCGCGGGCTGGAGAAGGACGTCGTCGAACGTCAGCCCCTCCTTCGCGAACTTCTCGTCCAGCTCGAGCAGGCGCTGGACGTCGTGCTCGCTCAAACCCAGACCGCTCAACTGGCGACCTACGCTATCAATCGCGGCTGATGGTCTCTGACCCACGAGGTTGGGTGCGGGACAGGCCTACACACCAGGCCTGTCCCGCGGTCTCAGCTGACCCAGCGCGTCTACTACGATCGACGTGTGGAGCGAGGCGTGCACGACCGCGGCGGGCTGCCGAGCGCCGAGCCGATCGACCGGCACGAGCACGAGCTCGCCGACTGGGAGCTCCTCGCCGACGCGCTCGTCGGCACCCTCGGCGCCGCCGGCGTGTTGAACGTCGACGAGCTGCGGCGCGGGATCGAAGGCATGCCCCCCGAGGAGTACGAGCGCGCGTCCTACTACGAGCGCTGGCTCTACTCCGTCGAGACGATCCTGACCGAGAAGGGCGTGCTCGCCGCCGGCGAGGTGGACGCGCGGCTGTGAGCTTCGTGCCCGGACAGAAAGTGCGGGTGGCGAGGCGGGAGCACCGCGGACACCACCGCACGCCCAGCTACCTGAAGGGTCGCGAGGGCGTGGTCGAGCGCTATCACGGGAGCTTCACGAACCCGGAGACGCGCGCGTACGGTGAGACCGGCCTCCCGGAGCGGGAGCTCTACCTGGTTCGCTTCGACGACGGCGTCTACGCGGACATCTACGAGCACTGGCTGGAGGAGGCATGACGCACGACCACGATCACGATCACGATCACGACCACGACCCGATCGGGCACGACGGCGACCCGCCGGCCGCCGTACGCGCCCACGCCCTGGAGGAGCTGCTCGTCGAGAAGGGCGTGCTCGCGCGCGAGGACATCCGCCGCCGGATCGACTGGCTCGTCTCGCGCTCTCCCTCCAACGGCGCGCGGCTCGTCGCGCGTGCCTGGGTCGATCCGGACTTCAAGGCGCGCCTGCTCGCCGACGCGCGCGAAGCAGCCGCGGAGCTCGGGCTCGACGCCGGTCCGTCGCCGATCGTGGTCGCCCTCGAGAACACGGAGGACGTCCATCACGTCGTCGTCTGCACCCTCTGCTCGTGCTACCCGAAGGCCCTGCTCGGGCCGCCGCCCGACTGGTACAAGAGCCTCGCGTACCGCTCGCGCACCGTCTCCGAGCCGCGGTCGGTGCTCGCCGAGTTCGGCCTCGAGCTGGACGAGGACGTCGACCTGCGCGTCGTCGACTCGACCGCCGACATCCGCTACCTGGTGATCCCGCGCCGCCCGCCGGGCACCGAGGAGCTGGACGAGGCCGAGCTCGCAAAGTTGGTCACGCGCGACTCGATGATCGGCGTCGCCGAGGCGGCCGCCCCGGCCATGACCTCCTAGTCGACCGCAACCAGCTCTTCGACGTTCACCACGGCCTGGAGATGCGCCGCCTCGCGCGGGTCGAAGCGGCCCGCCCCGACCTCGAGGGTCGACGCTGCGCCTGCCGCGACCGCGCGTCGCAGCGCGTCCTCCGGGGAGGCGCCCTCCTGCCGGGCCGCGAGGAACGCCGCGAGCAGCACGTCTCCGGCGCCGACCGTGGAGACCGCCTCGAGGCGAGGGGCGAGCGCGCGATAGCGGTGCACCTGGCGCTCCGTCCGCAGGAGCGCGAAGCAGCCGGCCTCGTCGGTGATCACGACGTTGCGGGCGCCCTGCTCGGCCAGGTCGTCGAGCGCCACCAGGAAGTCGGCGTCCTCGTGGAACTCCTGCCCCACCATCGCCTCGGCCTCGCGCTGGTTCGGCGAGACGAGAAACGGCTCCGCCTCGAGCCCGAGCCGCAGCGGCTGGCCCTCGGAGTCGAGCACCGTGCGGACGCCGCGGCGCTCGAGGTCGCGGATCATGTCCGCGTAGAACCCGGTGTCCACGTCCCGCGGGAGCGAGCCCGCGAAGACGACGATCTCGGCGCCGCGCGAGAGGTACTGCAGCTTCTCGCGGAGCATGTCGAGCTCGCCCGGCTGCACCGCCGGGCCCCACTCGTTGATCTCCGTGTACGTGTTCGAGGTCGGGTCGACGACGGCGGTCGAGGTGCGTGACTCGTCTGCGATCCGGACGAAGTCGTTGAGGATCGCCTCGGAGGTCAGCTCCTGGACGATGCGAGTCCCGGCCCGCCCACCCGCGAGCCCGGTCGCGACGACCGGGACGTCGAGCCGTTTCAGGGCTCGCGCGATGTTGATCCCCTTGCCGCCCGCGAGCGTCAGGCCCTGACTCGCCCGGTGGCGCTGCCCCCGCTGAAAGTTCGGCACCGAGAGCGTCCGGTCGAGGGCCGCGTTCAAGGTGACAGTGACGATCACGTGAGCCTCCCGGTGGGATTGTCGAGCTCGCGGGGTGCGAGAAGCAAGCCAGGCAAGGACGCAGGGAGCGTTCGTACTAGCAAGTACGGATGCGACCAAGGACGCCGCGTGGCGCTACTTATCGCGCACCGCGGGCCGGAGGATCCCGCCGGGTGGCTCACGTAAGCCAGCTCCAGAACTTGTGCACAGCCCGCCCTGCGTACCACTCGGCCTTCGCAACGAAACCGGGCTTCCGGATCGTCCGCGTTGCGACGAGCGGCTCGGTCGCGACGAGCTTCTTGCCCGACCAGATCTCGAGCTTGCCGAGCGCGGCACCCTGCTCGACCGGGAGCGTCACGCTGGCCGGCACCGTCACGCGCTCGACGAGCGGCCGGTTCACGCGCACGACGCGGATCACCGGCCTGACGGCGACGAGCCCGACCGAAGGCCGGCCGTAGGGAGCCTGGGCCCAGGCGTAGACACGGCTCGTCCCGATCAGCTGGACGACCCGGTACTGGTCGATCCCCCAGGCGAGCAGCGCCGCCAGGTCGGAGTTGCGCTGCGAGCGGCTCGGCTCGCCGAGCAGGGTCGCGTAGATCGTGACCCCGCGCGCCCCGGCCGCGGCCACCTCCGACCAGCCGGCCTGGCTCGTGTGTCCGGTCTTGACGCCGAGCAAGTGCGGGAACGTGTAGAGCAGGTCGTTCCAGGTGTGCAGCGTGCGCCCGCCGGAGATCGACGCGCTCGTCTCGCGGACGACCTCGCGCACGAAGGCGTTGTGCATGGCCACGCGCGCAAGCTTCGTCACATCGCGGGCACTCGAGTAGTGGCCGAACTCGTCGAGCCCGTCCGGGTTCGCGAAGTGCGTGTCCCGAAGGCCGAGCTGCTGTGCCTTCGCGTTCATTAGCCCGACGAAGGCGCTCAGGTCGCCGTGGCCGACGTACGCGGCGAGCGCCACGGCCGCGTCGTTCGCGCTCTGGATCAACGCCGCCTCGACGAGCTCGCGGACGGTCAGCGTCTCCCCCGGGCGCAGGTAGATGCTCGACTCGCCGACGCGGGCCGCCTGCGGGCTGACGATCACGACGTCGTCGAGCTTTGTGTGCTCCAGGGTCACCAGCACGGTCATCAACTTCGTGATGCTCGCGATCGGCACCGAGTCCGCTGCGCTGTGGGAGAGGAGCACCTCGCCGGTCGCGGCGTTCTGGACGAACCAGGCGCGACCCTCCGGGCGGGGAGGCGCGGCGAGCGCGGGCGCGACGAGCAGGACAGCCGCTCCGAGGACGGCGAGCCGGAGCTTCACGAGCGCGGAGTGTAGCCCTTACCTGACGCGGATCCGCTCGCCCGGGGACAGCGCATGCGGGTCGACCTTGGGGTTCAGCCGGCGTAGTTGTCCAACGGTCGTGTGGAAGCGGATCGCGATGCTGCCGAGCGTGTCACCACTGCGGATCCGGTAGAAGCGCCTCCGTGACGGCTGCGGGGTCGTCGTGATCGTCGGCAGGATCGGCGCCGTCGCAGTGGTTGTCGTCGTGGTCGTGGCCGCGTGGTGGCGCAACCCGGAGCGCACGAGCAGGACTGCGATCGTCACGGCGGCCAGAAAGGCAACCGGCGCGATCACCCGGAAGACGAAGCGGCGGTTCATAGGACTACCAGCCGGACTCGTTCCAGACCTCGGATCGCAACCGCGCGGCCTCGGCCGCCGCGGCGCTCCGCCAGTCTGCTCCCTCCGCGCGATACGCGTAGATCACCGAGCGCGACGCGGAGGCGAGCGCGCTCGCCGGCCCGCTCGTAAAGGCGCGCGCGATGTCCGCAGGGGTCGCACCCTGCTCCCCCACACCCGGCAGGAGCAGGACCGCCTTCGGCAACAGCCGCCTCGCCTCGCCCACCGCTCGCGGGAACGTCGCGCCGACGACGGCACCGACGCTCGACAGCCCGCGCTCGCCGACCGCCTCCTCGCCGAGCTCGGCGACCATCATCGCAACGTGCTGCCAGAGCGGACGCCCGTCCGAGAGCTGCAGATCCTGGACGTCGGCGCCGCCGGGGTTTGACGTCTTCACGAGGCAGAAGAGTCCGCCGCCGTACCGCCGGCAGGCCTGGACGAAGGGTTCGAGCGAGTCGCTGCCGAGGTAGGTGTTCACGGTCAGCGCGTCGGCGATCGGGTCGCCGTCGTCCCGCGGCTCGAGATACGCGCTCGCGTAGGCGCGTGCCGTGGAGCCGATATCGCCGCGTTTCCCGTCGGCGATCACGAGCAGCCCCGCCGAGCGGGCGTAGCTGCAGACCTCCTCGAAGGCCCGCAGCCCATCGGGCCCGGCTGCCTCGAAGAAGGCGAGCTGCGGCTTGACTGCGACGACCGACGGAGCGACGGCATCGATCACGCCGCAGCAGAAACGCGCGATCGCCTCGGCCGCGGCCTCCAGTCCGAGGCGAGCGTCGCCGCGGAGCTCGAGGGGCAGCAGGTCGAGCTGGGGATCGAGCCCGACGACGAGCTGGCTGCGCCGCTGCTCGACGGCCTCGGCAAGACGATCGGAGAAGAGCGTCGTCGCCACGGCCGCTCCGGTCTCCACGCCGCTTAGGCTAGCTCCTCGACCGGCGGAGGCGGGCTCTGCCCGCCGCAGCCACACCGCGCGAGGTCGCGCGTGCCAGGCCTCGCGATGAGTTGCGGAACCAGCGGGCCGCTCAGCGACGGTCGGACCGACCCCACGTTGGGAAGGAGGGGGCTAGCGGGGGAACCAGGGGTTCCCCCGCTTTTAACGACAGAGGGCCGCTTGCGCGGCCCTCTGCGAGACCCTTTGGAGGGGGTACCCCCTGCTAGCCGCCGCGGACGGCGCTCTTCAGCGTGCTGCCTGCGGAGAACTTCGGAACCGTCGCCGCCGCGATGTGTACCTTCTCGCCCGGCTTGCGCGGGTTGACGCCCATGCGTGCGGCCCGGTTCTGGGTCATGAACTTGCCGAAGCCTGTGAAGCTGACCGAGTCGCGTGCCTTCAGCGCATCGGTGATCGAGTCGAGGAACGCATCGACGGCGCTGGCCGCGTCACGGCGGCTGAGACCACTCTTCGATGCAACCTTGTCGATGAACTCTTGCTTGGTCACGAGCTACTCCTCCTGTCGGGGATCACGACTCGGGGCGCCAGCCTACCACCCTCTCCGCTCAACCATGCGGCTTCGCGGCGTATTTTAGGCCTCCAGGAGCTGCCGCGCCCGGAAAACCGGCCAGAGGCGTACCGCAATCCGCGCGAGGGCATCGCTGCCGCCCTCCTCGCGGTCGACGACGCAGACGGCGTGGCTGATGCGCAGTCCTGCGTCGCGTAGTGCCTGGATCGCGGCAGCCGCGGCGCCGCCCGAGGTGACGACGTCCTCGACCAGGCAGACGCACTCGCCTGGCTCGAATTGACCCTCGATGCGGTTTGCAGTGCCGTAATCCTTCGCCTCCTTCCGCACGATCATGAAGGGCAGATCGGACGCGAGCGAGGCAGAAGCCGCCAGAGCAACGGCTCCGAGCTCCGGTCCGGCCAGTCTCTGAGCCTCGGGCTCGGCCTCCGCGACCTTCGCCGCGATGCGCTCGCCGAGCGGGCGGAGCAGGTCGGGGCGGGTCTCGAAGCGGTACTTGTCGAGGTAGTACTTGGAGCGGCGACCGGAGCGAAGGACGAAGTCGCCCTCGAGGTAGGCGTGCTCCCGTAACGCCTTCGCCAGTTCGTTATCCGTCAAGACCGCGAGGCGGCGAGCGTTTCGTGCGCGAGCGGCAGCAGGCGCTCCGCGTCGGACGAGCCCTCGGTCAGGGAGACCATCGAGCCGTCCTCGTAGTAGAGGTCGACCCGCTCGCGCCGGCGCGCGGCGCGACGGCGGTAGAGCACCGTTCCGGCGAGCGAGCCCGCCGTCAGCAGGAAACCGGTCAGGAGCTTACGCCTCGGCACCGTCCTCCTCTTTCTTGGCGGCCGGCTTGCGCTTGGCGCGAGGCTTCGGCTTCTCCTCGCCGGCCGCCCCCCGCAGGCAGCTCTTGAGGTCGTAGAAGACGAGCCCCACCGTCGGCTCCGGGCTCGTCGTGGCAGCGATCGCACGATCACCGTCGCGGACGACGAAGATGCTGCCCTCGAGCGTGGCCGCCTCGAGCTGGGCGAGCGAGCGGCCGGAACCACCCGGAACCTCCTCCGCGGCCGCGAGCAGCGCTCGCGCCTTCTCTGCCACCCGCCGCGCGCGGTCGTCGTCGTCGAAGGTCGAGGCGACGAGGCTGCCCTCGCCGTCGACGATCACGGCCGAACGGATCTGCGAGGAGATCTCGGTCAGATCGGCGAGTGCCTGCGCGGCGTCCATCCTCCGCAAGCTAACCGATACTCCGTGGATGCGCGCGGTGTTCCGGAAGTTCTTCGCCGATCGCGGAACGCACCTCGCAGCGATGATCGCCTACTTCGCGCTGCTCTCGTTCGTGCCGCTCTTGTTCCTCGCACTCGCGCTGAGCGGACTGGCGGGGAAGGCCGACCCGTCGAGCCATCTCGTCACGGAGCTGAAGCGGACGCTGCCCGGCAGCTCTGTGGCGAGCATCGTCACCGTGATCCGGGCGATCCAGAAGAACGCGACCACCCTGGGCGTCGTCGGCGGCGTCGCCCTGCTCTGGACGTCGCTCTCGCTCTTCAGCGTGCTCGAGTCCGCGTTCAACGTCGTCTACGGGCGCCCGAACCGGCCGTTCCTGCGCGGCAAGGGCCTCGCGCTCCTGTTCATGCTCGCCTCGCTCGTCACGCTCTTCGCGGGCCTGCTCGTCGCATCGTTCGGGTTCACTCTCCTGAAACGCCACACTGGGGGCGTCTTCGCGAACGGCTACGTCGCGTACACGCTCTCGCTGGTCGTCTCCAGCGGCGCGGTCTTCCTGTTCCTCACCACGGCGTACTGGCACCTGACGAACGACGACGGCATGAGCGCACGGGAGGTGCTGCCCGGAGCAGCGGTGGCGACAGTCGGCCTGGAGGCGTCGTTCCAGATCCTGCCCGTCTACGTGCGCCTGTCCAAGCAGATTCCGGCGCTGCAAGCGCTCGGCGGCACGGCGATCCTGCTCGTCTGGCTCTACGTGATGGCGAACGTGATCGTCTTCGGTGCCGAGATCAACTGGTGGCGCGCGCGGCGAGGAGCCGCTCCCACAACGCCCGCGCAGCGCGTGCCCGGTGTGAATGCTCCCGCTTCCACGCATCCCCTAGTTCGGCGACCGTTCGCGTTTCGCCGGCGGGGATGAAGACCGGGTCGTAGCCGAACCCTTCGCTCCCGGCCCGCGTCGCGGCGATCAGCCCCTCGAGGATCCCCGTGCCGCGAAGCTCCTCACCCCTGGGCGACACCGCGACCAGCTCGCAGACGTAGCGGGCCGCGCGGTCGGGCGATCCGGCCAGCTCGCGGAGGAGCTTCTCGACCGGGTCCTCGCCCTGCGCCCAGCGATTGGAGTGGAGGCCCGGCCTGCCGCCGAGGGCAGCCACCTCCAGACCGGAGTCCTCGCCGAGCGCCCAGCCGCCGCGTGCGCCGAAACGCGCCTTCACGAGCGCGTTCTCGTAGTAGCTGTCGCCTGTCTCCTCGGGGAAGTCGGCCGCGCCGAGGAGCTCCAGCTCGAGCTCGGGCAGAGCGGCGCGGAGCTCGCGCAGCTTGTGCTCGTTCGCCGAGGCGAGGACCGCCCTCAGCGGCTCCAGCGCGCCTCCCGCACCTCGGGCAGCTGCGCGAGCTCGTCGAGGACAGCGGTGCGTTCGTCGGGCGCCGCGGCGAACTCGACCTCGATCCGCAGCCCGTCGCGGCGCAGGGCGACGACGTCGCCGATCCGCTCGAGCGCCTCGACAACAGGAGCACTCTGGGCGTCCTCGATCAGGTCGATCGCGAGATGGGAGAGCACTCGCCGCGGCAGGAACTGCTCCTTGGCCCACTCGAGCGGGCGCAGGCTCACGAGCGCGGCACCCGTGGCGATCACCGCGCCCTCCCAGAAGCCCGCGCCCGAGGCCATGCCGATCGCAGCGACGAGCCAGAGCGTCGCGGCGGTCGTCAGCCCCCGCACCGAGAAGCCCTGCCGGAAGATGACGCCGGCGCCGAGGAAGCCGATTCCGGTCACGATCTGCGCCGCGATCCGCGACGGGTCGGCCCGCACGATGCTGCCGCCGCCGACCAGGAAGTCGCGGAACCCGTAGGCGGAGATGAGCGTAAAGAGCGCGGAGCCCATCGCAACGAGCATGTGCGTGCGCAGCCCCGCGGCCTTCTCGTCGAGCTCGCGCTCGAGGCCGATCGCGCCTCCGAGGCCCGCCGCCAGGAGCAGCCTCCAGAAGGTCGAGTCCCAGCCGACCGCCGGGATTTCAGCGAGCAGGCGCATCTGCGGCGGCCTGCTGCTCGCGGCCGATTCGCTCGATCCCGCCGGCGGCGAGCTCGAGCAGGCCGTCGAGCTGCTCGCGCGTGAACGGATTGCGCTCGGCGGTCGCCTGCACCTCGATCAGGCGCCCGTCGCCGGTCAGCACGGCGTTCAGGTCGACGTCCGCGGTCGAATCCTCGGAGTAGTCGAGGTCGAGCAGCAGCTCGCCGGCGACGATCCCGACCGAGACCGCGGCCACCGAGTCGCTCAGCGCCTTGCCGAGCCCGAAGCGGTCGAGCGCCCGGCGCGCTGCGACATACGCACCGCAGATCGCCGCGCAGCGCGTGCCACCGTCGGCCTGGAGGACGTCGCAGTCGAGCCAGATCGTCCGCTCGCCGAGCGCCTTGAAATCGACCACGCCTCTCAGCGCGCGGCCGATCAGCCGCTGGATCTCGACCGTGCGACCCTTCTGCTTGCCGGCGCTCGCCTCGCGCTGCGTCCGCTCGCCGGTGGAGGCCGGGAGCAGCGAGTACTCAGCGGTCATCCAACCGACGCCCTGACCCTTCAGCCAGCGGGGCACGCCCTCGTCGACCGTCGCCGTGCAGAGCACGCGCGTCTTGCCCTGCGACCAGAGAACTGAGCCGTTCGGCTGCTCGAGGAAGTCGGGGATCACTTCGAGCGCCCTGAGCTGGTCCGGCCGTCTGCCGTCGGTCCGGCTCATGCCGCCGCCGTTTCCAACTCGGCGATCGTCACGGGCTCGACCTCGCCGATCGGAAGCTGGAGGAACCGGGCACCCGTGTGCCGGAAGAGCTCCGGATCGCCAGTCGTCAGGAACCGGTAGTCGCCCTCGCGCCGCGCGTCGTTCTCGATCCGCTTGCGCGCGAGCGTCTCGGCGACCTCGCGGGCGGTCTCGACCGCCGAGAAGACGAGCGTCACGTCGCGGCCGAAGACGCGCTGGAGGATCGGCCGGATCAGCGGATAGTGGGTGCAGCCGAGAATCACGGTGTCGACGCCTGCCTGCTTCAACGGCGCGGCGTACTCGCGCACCGCCTCGACGAGCGCGTCGGCCGGAGCGTCGGCCTCGATCAGCGGCACGAGCCTCGGGCAGGGGACGGGAAAGAAGCGCACCCCCGCATCAAGCGCCGCCACGAGCTCGGCGTAACGCCCGGCCTCGACCGTTCCCTCGGTGGCGAGCAGCCCGACCCGTCGGTTGCGGGTCGCCTGCACCGCCGCGTGGGCCTCCGGGGTGATCACCCCGACGACGGGCACCGAGAGCTCGGCCTGGAGGTCCGGCAACGCAGCCGAGGTCGCCGTGTTGCACGCCACAACGATCAGCTTCACGCCCTGCTGCTCGAACCAGCCGCCGATCTCGCGCGAGAACCTGCGCACCTCGGCGAGCGGGCGCGGCCCGTAGGGAAGCCGGGCGTGGTCTCCGAGATAGACGAAGTCCTCGTGCGGGATCGTCACCAGGCACTCGTGCAGGACGGTGAGCCCGCCCACTCCCGAGTCGAATACGCCAACGGCTCGCCTGTCCATCTACCGATCTTACGAGGACCCGGGTACGCTTCTCCTACGTGCGCCGCCGCCTGATCCCACTGCTTCTCGCCGGCGGCCTCGGTCTTCTCTGGGCGAGCAGCGCCAGCGCCTTCACGAAGACGGACGGGCCGGTGACGATGAGCGACGGCGTCACGCTCATGACGAGCTACTACGTCCCGGACGGAACGCCGCCCGCGGCCGGCTGGCCGGCGATCCTGATGCTGCACGGGCTCGGCGGCACCCGCAACGACACAAACGCGCTCGCCGAGGCCTATTACGTCCCGCAGGGCTACGCCGTCCTCACCTACGACGTGCGCGGCCACGGGCAGTCCGGCGGCTTCGTCGGCATCGCCGGGCCGCACAAGCTGTCGGACGTGGGCGAGCTCTTCAACAACCTCGCCGCCCGGCCCGGGATCGACCGGGCGCACATCGGCGCCTGGGGCATCTCGTACGGCGGCGGCCAGATCCTCGACTCGCTCGTCGCGGGCGTGCCGTTCGCAGCCGTGTCGGTCTACGAGACCTGGACCGACCTCTTCTCGGCGCTGTTCCCGCAGAACCAGCCGAAGTCGGGCATCGTGGGCGGCTTCCTGAACGAGATCCCGAGCAGCAAGCTCGACCCCGAGTACACGTGGGTGCCGAACGACGCGATCCACGGCCTCGAGCTCGACAGGCTGCACGCGCTCGCCGACCCGCGCTCGTCGCTCAACGGCCTCGGCCGCGTGACGACGCCGATCTTCATGCTCCAGGGCCGCCGCGACTTCGCGTTCGGGATCGACCAGGCGATCGCCGTCTACACCCATGCGGGCGGCCCGAAGCGCCTGTACATCGGCGACCATGGCCACGCGCCCTCCAGCTTCCCGGCTCCGGACACCGACTACTCGATGACCGAGACCCGGATGTGGTTCGACCGCTACCTGAAGGGGATGCCGAACGGGATCGACACGAAGCCGCCGGTGGAGGTAGCCCCGAATCCGTGGAAGGGGCAGGCTGTCTCCTACCCGGGCCTGCCGCCGACCAAGTCAACCTCCTTCGCAGCGCCGGGTAAGACCACGATCTCGGCGAACGGCCTCGTCATCCGCTCGCTCGGCGCCACCAAGACGCCGCTCGAGGAGTTCGGCTCGCCGACCGTGACCGTGAGCGTGACGCCGAAGGGCGGCTGGTCGCGGCTCACGGCCGTGCTGACTGCGACGAGCGCGGGCGCGAAGCCGACGGTCGTGAGCGGCGGCGGCGTCCCGCTGAGCGGACCGGGCACGGTGACGATCAAGATGATCAGCGACGCCACGTTCATACCGGCGGGCTCGAAGCTCCAGCTGTGGCTCTCTGCCTCGACGACGAAGACCCCGGCGGGCCTCCTCTACCTCGACCTCGGACTGCCGGCAGGCGCCAAGCTGACCATCGGGAAAGCGACCGTCAGCGTGCCGGCGCTCGCCAAGCCGATCTCCGGATGAGACGGCTCGGAGCGCTCCTGGCCCTCCTGGGGGCCGGGCTGGCGCTCGGTATCCCGGGCGCGCTCGCCGACGATCCCGGCGTCACGCCCACCTCGATCGTGATCGGCGGCACAGCGCCGCTGACCGGGCCGGAGTCGGCGTACAGCGTCGTCGCCGAGGGCGCCGCCGCCTACTTCAAGTACGTGGACGCGCACGGAGGCGTGAACGGCCGCTCGATCGACTATCACTACTACGACGACGCCTACGACCCGGCCCAGACCGTCCAGCAGACGCGGCGCCTCGTCGAGCAGGACCATGCCTTCGCGATCTTCAACACGGTCGGCACCGAGCACGCACTGGCGATCCGCCCGTACCTGAACCAGCTCGGCATCCCCGAGCTCTTCGCAGGCAGCGGCGCGGCGGCGCTCGCCGACGGCGCAAGACAGTACCCGTGGTCGCTCGGCTACCTGCCGAGCTTCGTCGCCGAGGGAAAGGTGTACGGCTCGTACCTGGCCGCGAACAAGAAGGGCTCACGTGTGGCCGTGCTCTACGAGGACAGCGACTTCGGCCGCGACCTGCTGATCGGCTTGAAGAAGGGCCTCGCCGGCAAGGGCTCGGTGGTCGCCACTCAGAGCTACAGCGTCTCCGAGGCCGACGTCACCTCGCAGATCGCGGCGCTCAAGAGCTCAAAGGCCAACGTGCTGATGCTCTTCGCCTTGCCGAAGCAGGTGATCCAGTCGTTCATCACCTCCTACAAGCTGGGCTGGCGACCGCAGATCTTCGTCGCAGCGGTCTCGATCGACCCGTTCGTGATGAACGTCGCCCGGCTCAACACGAACAACGCGACGACCGAGGGCGCGATCAGCACGGTCTTCCTGAAGGACGCGAGCAACCTGGCCAAGTGGGGCCACGACCCAGGCGTCAAGCTCTACTACCAGGTCATGAAGACCTACAACCCCGCCGGCGATCCGAAGGCGGTCGCCAACTTCTACGGGATGGCCGCGGCCTTCACGCTCGTCGACTGCCTCAAGAAGGCGGGCAAGAACCTGACTCGCGCCGGGCTGATGCAGGCGGCCACGCACCTCGACGAGCGCAACAACCCGTTCCTGCTGCCCGGGATCGCGATCCATACGAGTCCGACGGATCGGTATCCGATCGACCAGGTGGCGCTGTATCGCTACCACGCCGGTGTCTGGCGGACGATCGGCCCGCTCGTGACAGCTCGACCTTAGCGCTGCAGCCGACCCGATTTGCTGTCACACTGGCCCTGCCGTCGAGAAGGGCGGAGAAGGCAGGTCGCTAACAAAACATGGCGCCTTGCGTTTTTATGTCTTAAAGGGTTATTTTCTGGCCCCTAACGGCCACGCGGCTCAGGGCCTGGTCATCGAGAAAGGAACAGAGAGCATGGTTAAGAAGATTCGTCTCGGGCTGGTGGCCTGCGCGGGACTGCTCGGGTTGGTGATCGCCACACCGGCGCTCGCCGCCCAGTCGTCCAAGCTCGGCGTCTCCCAGACCCCTTCGAGCGGCGTCGTGATCCATTACTCGCAGGCGCCGGCCGATCCCGCTCCCGCGAAGATCTCGATCTACGCGGATCCGTTCTTTAACCCGCCGGCCGGTCAGGTTGTCCTGAACCAGGCGTCTGGGACGAAGATCGGCACGGTTTCAGCACAGGCGAAGGCCGGCTCGCTCGGCGGCGCGACGCTGCCGCTGGCAGGCAACATCGTCGCCCACGCCGCGGCGGACACGTACCTCTCCAACGGCACTCCGGTGCCCTTCACGACTGCTTCCCAGGTGTGCACGGGAACAACGTTCCACACGGCGTACTGGTCGCTCGACCTGACGGCCGCCGGCCAGACGCTGCAGGTGCCGGTGTTCGTAGACGCGATCACGCCGACCGGGTTCCTGTCGACGGGTCTCCCGTCCGGGCCCCCGGAGGCCAACTACACCAACGGCTGGGGCAGCGCCGAGATCAAGGTCTGCCTGCCCTCGCCGTACGTTCCACCGCCCTCGGGCGCGGCCTTCGGTGCCTCGCTCTTCGACGCGAATCTCGCGATCAAGGGCGTGTTCTTCACGAGCACCGGTGAGCGCAAGTGGCGCCAGATCGTCGTCCCGTATTCAGCTGGTACGGCGAATGCCGACCCGTCGGGAATCGTCGAGACGATCGGCCTGATGCGGAAGCTCGGAGTCGCCTCCGGCCGCTACAAGCGGCACGGCAACACGGTCAGCGTGGCCGGCACGGTCACCGAGGCCGGCGTCGCCGTCGAGGGTGCGACCGTCACGATCACCGGCGGCACGAAGACGGTGAAGGCAACGACGAACGACACGGGTGACTACACCGCGACGGTGAACGTCAAGCCGGCCAGCAAGGTCAACCTGCACGGCATGGCGGTCGTCGCCGAGCGCGATCTCGGCGGGCCGTGCGTGGAGGGAGCTGCGGCGGCAGCCGCGTTCTTCGCCTCCCAGGGCGCGTCCAACTGCACCGACTCGTCCGTCGGCGGCTGGACGTTCGCGTTCAAGGTCAAGCGGTAGGACTCCACGCAATCGAAGTCGGAAGGGGCCCCATGAGGGGCCCCTTCTCTTTGGCCTAGGTGTTGGTCCCAGCAAGGTTGTTCATCTCGGCGAGCCGGGTGAGTGGTGGTATTCGGCCGAGTGAGCGGTGTGGTCTGAGCCGGTTGTACCAGTCAAGCCAGCCGGCGAGGGCGGCGGTGCGCTCGCCGCTGTTGCGGTAGACAGCGCCGTAGGCCCAGCCCTCGGTCAGGGTGCGGATGAAGCGCTCAGCCT
>JBBQTQ010000048.1:0-19365 GCA_038213135.1 Gaiellales bacterium | reverse complement strand
TCGACGTCAAGCTCCTCCAAACACGGAAGATCAGACATGTGACTCCCCTCTCACCGGCGGAGACTGGGCAATAGACATTCGAACCGACCGCCGGTAAGGCTCATTCGCACCCCACCCATAATCGGTTCACAGACCGGTCTGTCTAGCGCTGGGTCACGTAGGTTGGACGGGCAATGCCCGATGCAGCCGCGGAGGTACCCGATGCACGAGTAGGTGGCCGCTGGCTGACTCGTGGGGTTGCCGGGATCGGTGGTGCGAGCTTGCTGGCCGACCTCGGGCACGAGGTCCCGACCGCGCTCCTACCGAGCTTCCTCACCTCGACGCTCGGCGCTCCGGCCGCTGCGCTCGGCCTGATCGAGGGCATCGCCGATGGCTGCGCGGGGATCGCCCGGTTCGCGGGCGGGGCGCTCGCCGACGATCCAGGACGCCGGCGACGGAGCGCGCTCGGCGGCTACACCGCGACCGCGGTTCTGTCGTCCCTGATCGGTGTCAGCACGGCTGTCTGGCAGGTCGGCGTCCTTCGCGCGGGTGCCTGGGCTGCCCGCGGTCTCCGCGCGCCGGTGCGCAACGCGCTACTGGCGGATGTCGTGCCGCCGGGCGCCTATGGCCGCGCTTACGGGTTCGAGCGGGCGATGGACAACCTCGGCGCGATCGGCGGTCCGCTGCTCGCGCTCGGCCTCGTCGCAACCGTCGGCACCCGCACGGCCATGCTGGTCAGCGTCGTTCCCGGGCTGCTCGCCGCGCTCGCGATCCTCTATGCGATTCGCGCCACGCCGCGACCAAGAGAGCAAGAGCGACGGCCGCTCCGCTTTCACCTGCGCTCGGTCCTCCACGGCAGGCTCGGCCTCACGTTCCTGGGAATCTCGGCGTTCGAGGTCGGCAACGTCGCCGCGACGCTGCTCATCCTCCGCGCCAGCCAGCTCCTGGCACCCGCTCACGGTCGCGACTCGGCGACCAAGATCGCTCTCGGCCTCTACATCGCCTACAACGCCGCCGCCACGGTTGCCAGCATCCCGGGCGGACACCTCGGCGACAGAAAGGGCAACCTGCGTGTCCTGGCGGCCGGCGTCGGCTGCTTCGGCATCGCCTATCTCGGGCTCGCGTTCGCCGGGCCTAGCATCGCGACTCTCGCCGTCTTCTTCGTCGCAGCGGGAATCGCGATCGGTTTCGTCGAAACGGCCGAACACGCCACCGTCGCAGAACAAGCACCCGCAGCGTTACGCGGATCCGCGTTCGGTGCCTTGGCCGCAGTCCAGTCGCTCGGGAACCTCGCGGCGAGCGCGATCGCCGGTCTCCTCTGGACAGGAGTATCGGCACGAGCCGCGTTCATCTACCTCGCCGCCTGGATGCTCGTGTCGCTCGTCTCACTTGCCGTCACCCGAGCTTGGGAGGGCCGCCCGTAGGTGCTGAAGCTGTTTTTGTTCGTCCTACCGCTTGGTCTAGACACGTTCGCTGTTTCCGCTGCGCTCGGGATGCGCGGGCTGCCGGGGCGGCAGCGGTTGCGAGTGAGCCTGCTGATGTCCGGCTTCGAGATGGCGATGCCCGTGATTGGACTGCTGATCGGCCGGGGAGTTGGCCAGGCGGTCGGCGGCGTCGCCGACTACGTCGCGATCGCCGTGCTCGTCGGCGTCGGGATCTGGATGCTGATCGAGAACGAGGGGGCCGAAGAGGAAAAGGTCGGTCAGCTCGCAGCGGGCCGAGGCTTCGCCGTGTTGGCGCTGGGGCTCTCGATCAGCCTCGACGAGCTGGCGATGGGCTTCACGATCGGGCTCCTTCACCTGTCGATCTGGCTGGCGGTTGTCCTGATCGGAGCGCAAGCCTTCGTCCTCGCCCAGGCAGGGCTGCGGCTCGGCGCGCGCCTCGGCGAAAGGATCCGCGAAGCCGCCGAACGCCTCGCCGGGATCGCGCTGCTCGGCCTCGCCGCTCTACTCCTCGTCGAACAACTCACTTGAGCCGGCCAAGGCCCGTGGCCGTCTCAGACTTCACCGTCCTTGGTGAAGCTGGGGCGACAGACCCGGGACAAGCACGCGCCGCTCGAAGCAGGCGACCGACAGACGGTTGCCGATCAGCAGCCAGGCTCGCGCAGCTTCACGGTGCCAAGGGGCCTAAAAGGCCCGACCGCCTACACACACACACCTGAGCGGTGTGGTCCTCACCGAGGTCGACGAAGCTATCGTTCGTCGCGGCTTGCCTCGCGGCGCTCGGGCTCGCCGGCCAGGCCGCGGCTGCGAAGCAGCTGCCGCCGCCCGGGTCACCGGGCTGCAAGGGGCAGACGATTGCGTAACTGGCCCAGTTCGGGAAATCGTTCGGGGCGCCGGGCCTGGGCAACCTGGCCCACTACCTCTCAGCGCCGGAACAGATGGGGCCGACCGTGACGGTCCAGGACCTCCACACGTTCGCAGACGCGTACTGCGCCGGCCTAAGAACTTCGCCGTTCCCCTAGACAGCGCGAAGCACGGTCACCGGTGCCGTAGCCGGTGCGGCCTCGCGCAGCGCAGCCTCGGCGCGTAATGGTCGGCCGAACAGGTAGCCCTGCCCGTAGCGGCAGCCGAGCGAGCGCAACCGAGCGGCCTGGGCGTCGAACTCGACGCCCTCGCCGACGGTCACCAGGCCGAGCGAGTCCGCCAGTCGCAGGATCGCGTCCACGAAGCTCGTGTCGGGTGTCGCGCCGACGAGGCGGTCGACGAACGGCTTCGGCACCTTCAGCAATTCGATCGGGAACTCGGCGAGCCGGCTGAGCGACGAGTAGCCGGTGCCGAAGTCATCGAGCGAGAGGTGCAGGCCGAGATCACGGAGACGATGCATGGCGCGTAGGGCACCCGGCTCGTCTCGGATGACGCTCGACTCCGTGATCTCGAGCGTCAGGATCCCCGGATCGAGGCCGAAACGCGCGAGCGCGGCGCCGATCTCCTCGGTCAGCTGCTCCTCCACCAGCTCGCGCGGCGAGAGGTTGGTCCAGAGCCCGACCGGATCGGCGTCGGGATAGGTGTCCTGCCATTGCCGCGCGAACTCGAACGCCTGCTCGCGCACGGTCGCGCCGAGCTTCCGCATCACTCCTGCTTCCTCGGCGAGCGACATGAACTCCGTCGCGGGCAGGAGGCCGCGGTCCGGGTGACGCCAGCGCGCGAGCGCTTCGAACGCCTGCAGGCCGTCGTCCGCGAGCGAGACGACGGGCTGATAGTGCACCTCGATCTCGCCGTAATCCACCGCGCGTTCGATCTCGAGCACGAGCTTCCGGTGGCGGCGGAGTCGGCTGTGCAGGTTCGCCTCATAGAACGCGAAGCGCCGGTGGTCGTCGGCCTTGGCCGTGTACATCGCGGTGTCCGCGTTGCGGAGTAGCTCCTGCGTCGTCGCGGTGCCGCTTCGGCTGAGGGCAATCCCGACCGACACATGCACCCTGATCTGGCGCCCTGCGATCGAGAACGGTTTGCCGAGCGATGACGCGAGGCGCTCGGCGGTCGCGGCGGCCGCGTCCGCGTCGATGTCCTCGAGCAGGATCCCGAACTCGTCGCCGCCGAGCCGCGCTGCAGTGTCGTCCGGACGCACGATCCGCCGGATCCGCTCGGCGACGTGGATCAGCAGTTCGTCGCCGATCGCATGGCCCCAACTGTCGTTGACCACCTTGAAGCCGTCGAGGTCGAGGAAGAGGACGGCGTGCTGAGTCGCCTTGCCGTCGCTCTCCAGTGCGGCTTCGACGCGGTCCGTGAACAGCGAGCGGTTCGGCAGGCCGGTCAACGCATCGTGGTAGGCCTGGTGGCGCAACTCTTCCTTCAGCTCGGTCAACCGCGTGAGCGACTGCTCCAGGCGGCCGTTCTCGAGCAGGATGCTCGCATGTCCGGCGAAGGTGTCGAAGATCCGGAGGTCGCTCTTCGCGAACGTGCTGACGTCGCCGACCCGGCCGCCGACGACGAGCACGCCGAAGACGCGCTCCTCGCTGCGCAGCGCGCCGATCAACGCGTCCTCGTCGCCGAGCGAGGCGAGGAAGCCGTCGAGCTGATGCGGCTTCCGGCGGCGCGGGAGCACGAGCGAGTGGTCCGACTCGGTCATGTACGCGAAGGCCGCCTCCACCTCCGGCGTCAGGTCCCCGATCTCCATCAACGCCTCGTCCGCACCCCGGCTGAAACTGCGGAGCAGCGGCTCGTCCGGAGTCGACGTCAGCAGCAGGATCTCCGCGTGCTCGGCGCGGAGGAGCTTCCGTGCTGCGCTCAGAAGCTGGCCGACGGCGAGCCCCAGTTCGGGGGCGCTCTGCGTCGCGCGCATCGATTCGTACAGGAACTCGAGATGCTCGCGGTGCTCGCGTTGAACCATGTAGCTGCGGAGCGTGATCCCGCAGATCGCCGCGGGCGCGACGAAGAGCAGCAGCGCGAGCGGCTGGTGCAGCCACAGTTCGACCGTGGTCAACCCCACGCACGCCGCCGCGAGCGCGCCGATCGTCGTGACGACCAGCGTCCGCACGAGCTGTGGCGCCGAGAAGCGGCGATCGGCAATCGCGATCACCGCCGAGACGAGCAGCAGACCCGTGACGTGCGCGGCGCCCGCGGCCAGGAGGGCGGCGACCCACGCGAACGGCCGCGACGACCCCGAGACGCTCAGCGCGTGGAAGACGAGCAGTCCGAGCCCGGTGCAGAGCGACTGCTCCGCGAGGTTGAATGCGAGCTTGATCGGTCGCTGGCGGCGCTGGATCGCAAGCGCAAGCCCCGCGCCGACGAGCTGGCCGACCAGGAGGCCGAGCGGCGAGCCGAGGAAGAGGCCGAGCACCAGCGCGACTTCCGAGGGTGAGAGCGTGTGCGCCTGCTTGCGGAAGTGCAGATGGACGACGAGCGTCTCGGCCAGGTAGAAGGCGATGACGAGCCCCCACCAGGGCAGGCGCACGTCGCCACCGCGGATGCCGGTCAGGTCGAAGAGCCACACAGCGGCCGAGACGAGCCCGACCGCCGCGACGAACAGCCACACCCGGGCCACTCCGCTGCCAAGGACGGACTCCCGGCGGGGAACCCGAGCCCGCACGGCGACGCTCAGTCCCACGTGGCGCCCAGCCAGGAGCCGCCGGCCCAGGTGCCGGACGACCACGAAGACCCCGACCAACTGCTGCCGCTCCACGAGTTGCCGCTCCAGCTGCTGCCGCTCCACGAGCTGCCAGACCAGCTATGGCCCGACCAGCTATGGCCCGACCAGCTGTTGCCGCTCCAGCTGTTGCCGCTCCAGCTGTTGCCGCTCCAGCTCGATCCAGACCAGGCGTCGCCGTTCCAGGTGCCGCCCGACCACGTGCCGCTCGAGGCCGCCTTGACCGCGATCACGGACCCGGTGAACGAGTGCCCGAAGATGTCCCGCTCGCCGCTCAGGACGACCCCGTCACGGGTCAGGTGATCCGAACCACGGGCGAGCTCGATCGACCCGGCGCCGGTGCCGTTCGTGAATGTCTGCGTGGAGCTCGCCGGCGTCGCGGCGGCCAGGGCGAGCAGGTTCAGCGCACCGGCTCCCTGCGCGGCCGCATCGGCGTTCGGCAGCTTTCTTGCGCCGGAGACGATGAACTGCTTGACCTGATCCGGCGTGAGGTTCGGGTACTTCTGCAGGATCAAGGCGATCGCGCCAGAGGTGACCGCCGCGGCAAACGATGTTCCTGACCCCCGGAAGTAGCGGCTGTCGATCCGACCCTCGGGGTGCGTTGAGTCGACGGAGCTGTTCGGCACCCGGAGCCCCTGCAGGTGAGAGCCGATCGCGACGAAATCGGGCTGCTTGCACGATGTGCAACCCCCCGAGCTGGCCGAGTAGCTGCCGATCGTGTCGTCGCCGGGTGCCGCCGTCCCCATCGTGTCGTACCCGCCGACACCGATGACGTAGGGGTTGTAGGCGGGGTCGGCGAGCCCCAGCGCGCCCTGACCCTGCTGGTAGCCGGTGTTGCCTGCTGCCGCGACGACGACGATGCCCTTCTTCCACGCGAGTTGGGCCGCGTAGGCGAGCGGGTCGATGGTGTACGGCTGCTTCGAGTTGGTGCCGTACGAGAGGTTGATCACGCGGATGTTGAGGCCGGGGTCATGGGCGTGCTGGATCACCCAGTAGATCGCCGCGAGCACCTGGCTGACATCCGCGCCGCCGTCGGCGGTGGCGACCTTGATCGACACGATGCGGGCATCGGGGGCGACGCCGCGGTACACCGAGGCCAGCGCGGCTGCGTACGGTGCCGTCAGGGCCGAGTCGCGGCCTGCGATCAGGCCCGCGATGAACGTGCCGTGGCCGTAGGTGTCGAGGTTGCGGAGGTTGGGGGCCTGGGACTCGAGCGAGAGGTCTGGCCCGTACACGATCTTGCTCGGGTCGTCCAGGCCCGGCACCGGCGATACGCCTGTGTCGATCACGGCGACGTCGACGCCGCTCCCGGTGTAGCCCGCGTTCCACCAGAAGAGGGCACCCATCTGGTTCGTCACGGCCGCCATCGAGTAACCGTCACTCGCGGGGTTGTATGATGCCGCCCCCGCGGCGGGTACGAGGACAAGCGCCGCGACGACTACGGCCAGCCACCTTTTCGAGACGTATGCCCGCAGCATTTTCCGCTCTCTCCTCCGCCGGTCCGATTCCGGCCTTGCCGAGTACCACCCCGCCCCGAGGCCCGGGGCCGCAGGACTGTATCCCTCAATCGAGGTTTGTCCCTCCCCCAAAGGGGGGAAATTGCACTGCCGTAGGCATCGGAGCGCGATTGCTGCGAACGCGCCCCTTGCAAGCGCCGCGTTTCTGAAGACGATGAGAGATGTGCCTGTAGGTAGCGGTGGCGCGAGAGCGGACGGCAGGCGGCGCTAGATCCAGGTGCGCCCCAGCTGTTGGGTGATCGAGGGAATCGGGGGGAGTGCAAATGAGACGAGCGCCGTTCACAGCCGTGGTGTTGCTCTCGCTAAGCGTTCTCGCAGTGTGTGTGGCGAGTGCCACCGCAAAGGCTGCGACGACCTGTAACGCCAGCACGCCGTTGATCGGCACGATCAACGGCGACGTCAGTGCCGGGCCGGGCTGCGACCTGTCGGCGGTGACGCTGGTGAAGGGCGACGTCGACGTCAACCCGGGCGGCAGCCTAAGGATCGCGTTCGGGTCGTCGATCACGATCACGGGCAGCGTGAAGAGCAAGAAGGCGACCTCGATCGACATCGAGGCTGGCTCGATCGGCGGCGACGTACAGATCGAGGGAACGACCGCCGCCGGCCCAAATGAGCAGACGTTCCTCGGCTACGGAACGGTCAAAGGGAACGTCGACATCCACCAGAGCACCGCATATGTGAAAGTCGTGTCTGAGACGGTCGGTCGCGACGTACGGGTGCACGACAACACCGGCAGCAACTCGGACGGTGACGGCATCGTCCAGGTCAGTCAGAGCACCGTTCACGGCAACGTCGACGTGGGCAAGAACTCGCTGACCGGCTTCGACACCAACTTCGTGTCGATCTTCAACGGCCCCCAGGCCAACGGCTCGATCGACGGTGATCTTCATGTGCACGACAACTCGGTGACGGGCGGCAGCTTCAATCAGGTGCAGACCTACTTCAACGGTGTCGGCGGCAACGTCGACGTCGACAAGAACACGGCGCGGGGCAGCGGCGATAACGAGGTGCAGACCTACCAGAACAGCGTCAACGGAGGCCTCGACGTGGACAACAACACGGCGGCCGGAGGCTCGACGAATGTCGTGGACGTGTCAGGCAACACGGTCAGAAAAGAGCTCGACTGCCGGCATAACGTGCCGCATGCGACGGGCGGTGCCAACACGGCCGGGAAGAAGAAGAAGGGAGAGTGCGCGAGCCTGTAGGGCCAACGCACTGAACCGTTGCGCCCACCACGAGCCGGCGCTGCCCAGGAAGCAGTGATCCGAGCACTCGCAACCGTAGACCGCCCGCTACGCGCCCGCGAGATCCACACCGCCGCCGAAAAACTCGCCGCGTTCCTCTCCTGGACCTAACCGGACTCGAACCGCCGGAGGCCGGCTTCGCCGGCCGGAGGCACATCGCGCGGAGTCGCGTGTAACTGGTGGGAAGGGGGCCCACGGGGGAAACCGGCTGTTTCCCCCGTGACGCAAGCGAGAGGCGAAGCCGCGAGCGCCGCGTTGCCGGGGGAGGGACTCGAACCCTCATGCCCCTTGCGGGGCAGCCGATTTTAAGTCGGCTGCGTCTGACCAGTTTCGCCACCCCGGCTCGATCCAGAGTACAACCGCGTCAGTAAACGGTTTAGGGTCGGCCGGTGAATCTCGGGCTCGCGGCAGGGGTGATCGTCGGGTCGACGGCCTTCATGGTCGTCGCGATGCTGCTGCTCCGCCGGCGGGCGCCGGCAGGCGGGTTCTTCAGCGACTCCGACCGCGCCTCAGGCGTCTTCGGGTTCCTCGGTGCCGGCTTCGTGATCCTGCTCGGCTTCGTGATCTTCCTCAGCTTCGAGAGCTACAGCAACGCCAAGGCGAAGGCCGAGGACGAGGCGACTGCGGTGGTCGACCAGTTCGCCGCCGCGGGTCTCTTCCCGGCGACGACGCGCGCTCAGGCTCAGGCCGAGCTCGTCTGCTACGGGCGCTCCGTGGTCGGCTACGAGTGGCCCGCGATGAAGAGCGGCAACGCGAGCCCGGTCACCGAGGGCTGGATCGAGGCGCTCGACCGGACGCTGCCCGCGACGACCGTCGTGACGCTCGGTCAGGACGCGGCCGTCAAGGACTGGTTCGACGCGGCCGACGCGCGCGAGCTCGGGCGCCGGGCGCGGCTGCTCGAGTCGCGCAACGTGATTCCGGGCCTGCTCTGGGTGATGATCATCATCGGCGCGGTGCTCGTCGTCGCGTACGTCCTCCTCTACGCGGACAGCGGCGAGCGCGTCGTCGCGCAGGTGCTGATGATGGGCGGAGTGACCGCGCTCGTCGTCTCGAGCCTGCTCGCGGTGGTCCTGCTCGCCTCGCCGTTCCAGAACGAGAGCGGCAGCCTCAAGCCGGCGAGCATGCGCTACACGCTGCACCTGATCGGCCAGGAGTTGGCGAAGGACGGACGGCAGCTCCCCTCGCTCTGCGACGCGAGCGGAAAGCCCGGCTAGGCGCGCCGGAGGAAGGCTGCTGCGGCGCCGCTCGCGTAGGCGAGCAGCGAGAGCAGCGCGGTCATGCGGAGCGGGCGGCGCACGGGTTTATCTACGAGGCAAATGGCTCGAATCCTGCTCGCGTAGACTCGCCGCGTGCCCGTGGCCGAGGTCCCGCTGCCGCTGGAATGGGAGACACCGCTCTTCCAGATGGCGATCGACCAGCTCGAGCAGGCGCTCGTCCACGCGGAGATCAGCGACGCGGTCGCCGACCGGCTGCGTTTCCCCGAGCGCTCGCTCGTGGTCGCGGTTCCAATCCGGCTCGACAACGGCGACCGCAAGATCTTCCCCGGCTACCGCGTCCAGCACTCGACGGCACTCGGCCCGGCGAAGGGGGGCATCCGCTACGACGCCCATGTCTCGCTCGGCGAGTGCGCGGCGCTCTCGATGTGGATGACCTGGAAGTGCGCGCTGCTGAAGCTGCCCTACGGCGGTGCGAAAGGCGGCGTTCGCTGCACGCCGCGTGAGATGTCGCAGGGAGAGCTCGAGCGGCTGACACGGCGCTTCACCGGTGAGCTGCTCCCGATCATCGGCCCGCAGGAGGACATCGCCGCGCCGGACATGGCCACCGACGAGCAGACGATGGCCTGGATGATGGACACCTACTCGATGCAGAGCGGCTATGCCGTCCCCGAGATTGTCACCGGCAAGCCGGTCTCGATCGGCGGCTCGATCTTCCGGCACGAGGCGACCGGGGCGGGCGTGGTGATGGTGATCGAGCGGGCCTGCGAGCGGCTCGGCTGGAACCTTGCGGAGCAGCGCTGCGTCGTCCAGGGCTTCGGCAAGGTCGGCGGCGTCGCGGCCGACGAGCTGCTCGAACGTGGCGCGGTGGTCGTCGCCGTGAGCGACTTCTCGGGTGGCGTCCACAATCCGGACGGCCTCGACCTCACAGCCCTGCGCGCCTGGATCGAGACTGAGGGAAACCTCCAGAGCTATCCGGATGCGACGCACGTGACGAACCCCGAGCTGCTCGAGTTGCCGTGCGACATCCTCGTGCTCGCGGCGCTCGAGGATCAGGTGACGGGCGAGAACGCGGGGCGGATCCAGGCGAAGATGGTCGCCGAGGGAGCGAACGGGCCGACCTCGCTCGAGGCGGACGCTATCCTGGCCGAGCGCGGAATCGCCGTGCTCCCGGACGTGCTGACGAACGCCGGCGGCGTCACCGTCTCCTACTTCGAGTGGGTGCAGGACCTGGGGCGGCTCTTCTGGAATCGCGAGGACATTCGCAGCCGGCTCGCCGACAAGATGGGCGACGCGTTCGATCGGGTGTGGTCGCTCTCCGAGGAGCTCGGGATCTCGATGCGCACGAGCGCGCTCGTCGCCGGGATCCGCGAGGTGGCCGCCGCGCTGAACGCGCGTGGCCTGTACCCGTGACGCTCGTCCGCGAGGCGATGGTCTCCGAGCCTGCGGCGTTGCAGGGCACGGCGAGCGCTGTGGAGGCGGGCCAGCGATTGGCGCAGCCGGACGTGCGGGCGGTGCTCGTCTGCGAGGGCGAGCGGCTCGTCGGCGTCGTCACGCGCAAGACGCTCGTGCGGGAGGTAGTCGCGGCGGGACGGGATCCGCGCTCGACGCCGCTGGCGGAGATCGCCGAGGAGCCGCGGCTGACGATCGACGCGGACATGCCGGTCGATGAGGCGTTCCGGCTGTTGGAGGAGCTCGACTTCGAACGCGTGCCGGTCGTGGAGGCCGGACGGCTCGTCGGCGTGCTCTCGCGCTCAGGCCTGCAGCGGCGGCTGGCCGAGGACGAGCCGCCGCTCGACGACGATCAGCAGCAGGTGTAGGCGCCGGGCGGCGCGGCGCCTTCTTCGCGCTCCGGGAGGTCGGCCGCCGCGAGGGCGACGCCGTGCAGGAGGTCGTGCTCGCTGACCTCGATCGCGTCGAGCCCGTAGGTGGCCAGGATCTCGCGAAGGATGATCGCGCCGGCGACGATCACCGGGCCGCGTTCCGGCTCGAGGCCGGGAACCTCGCGCCGCTCGTCGGGCGAGAGCTTTGCGAGGCGCGCCAGCTGCCGCTCCACGGCCGTCCGCGAGAGAACGTGGCCGTGGATCCGCTCGGAGTCGTACTCGACGAGGCCGAGGTCGAGCGCGGCGAGGCTCGTGACCGTGCCGGCGACGCCGATCGCGCCGGCGGCGTCGAGCTCCGGGAGTTGCTCGCGCACGAAGCCGGCAGTCGCTTCGTGCTCCTCGTCGAAGCGCTCGGTCAGCCGCACGCAACCGAGGTCGAGGCTCGCGTGCGACTCGGCTTGGATCAGCTCGGTCGAGCCGCCGCCGATGTCGACGATCAGCGTGCCCGGCGGCAGCTCTCGGCCGGCCGTGACGCCGCGGTACGTCAGTGCGGCCTCCTCGTCGCCGGACAGGAGTTGCGTCGAGAAGCCGTAGCTCCACTCGACCTCGCCGAGGAACGCTTCGCCGTTCTCCGCATCGCGCACGGCGCTCGTCGCGACGGCGAGGGTGTGGGCGGCGCCGAGAGCTTCGGCTTCGCGCCGGAAGTCGGTCAGGGCGTTGCGCACCCGCGCGATCGCCACGGGCAGCAGGCGCCGCCGAGTGTCCACGCCTTCGCCGAGGCGCGTGATCTTCAGCCGCTTCGCCAGCTCCACGACACATCCGTCCTCGACGTCGGCGACGAGCAGGCGGGTCGAGTGCGTGCCGAGGTCGACCGCGGCGACGCGCGTCACTTCGTCGGGACGAAGGCGCGCACGCTCGCGAAGGTCTCCTGCACCTCTTGCAGCGCGCCGAGCAGCACCTTCGCCCGCGCGAGCGAGAGGTTCAGCGAGCCGATGCTCTCGTCGAGCTCGCCTATCCTGCTGCCGAGCCCGGTCAGCCGCCGCTCGAGCGTCTCCACCCGGCCGGTCAGATCGGTGATCGTCTGAAGTCCGCCCTTACGCAGCGCCTTCAGCCGCCGCCAGCCCCGGAGCGCGTTGGCGGCGGCGAGCGCGATCCCCGCCACGACTGCGAAGAGGCAAAAGCCGACGGCGCACCAGACGAGCGTGGACATGCCCGGAGGATCGTAACGATCCGGCTATAATCCGCCCCGCGACGCGGGGTGGAGCAGCCAGGTAGCTCGCCGGGCTCATAACCCGGAGGTCGCAGGTTCAAATCCTGCCCCCGCTACTGAGAAAGCCCTGCTTGCGCAGGGCTTTCGTGTTCTGTGATGCCAACAAGCCCGGCTAGCTGCACTCAGTTCTGCACTCAGACCGACGTGAATGAGCGCAGCCCGGTTCCTTCCACACGGCTGCCCCTGTCGTCCGCGCGCACTGGAATCCTTCGAGATGCGCCTCTCATGCCGGGGCGTTAGACGCGGGTTGTCGGGGCGGGTCGTCGGTGGCGCGACGGCCCGTACCGTTTCTCGACCTATCCGATGCCCGCGTCAAACTCCGATATCGACACCTCCGACCCTCGGAAGGCGCGCCACACGCCCAGGAGGAAAACGATGCAGGCTCCGGCATGGGAAAACGCGGTCGAAAGCTTCCACCGCTAACGGCGAAGGACCTCATACGCGTGCTGCGCGCCGATGGGTGGCAGCAGGTCAAGGGGACGAAGCACCTCGCGTTCGAGCACTCGACGAAGTCGGGGAAGGTCAACGTCGACGAGAAGTGGGAGAACATCAAGACCGGAGACTGGGTCTTCCGATCGGTTGTGATCGAGCAGGCCGGCATGACGAAGAAGGCCTTTGAGGCCCTCTACTGGTCGACGCGACGCTAGTGGTCTCTCTAGTGAACGCCGACCGAGCGGAGCGGTAGCCGGTAACGCTGGTCGTCCCGCGGCCGTTGATGGTCGTGGCGGTTCCGCCACTTCGCCGCGACAAGTCCATGCGCGAGCTCGCGAAGCATCGGGAACAGCGTCTTCCGAGAGATCCCGCGGAAGCAGTCGTCGAACATCTTCCCTTCGGCGTGGCAGAGGAGGAGGTAATCCTCGACGAGTTCGAAGACGTTCTCGAGGGCGTCTTCAGCGGAGGCGCCCTTTCCTGCGATTGAGTACTCGGGCGACAGCGCTTCCCACTGATCATCCTCGAGGCGGTGCGCGCAGATGACGACGCCCGCCCCTTCCGGAATCCAGTCCTCCGGGAGGCGCGACTCGATCCGGATCTCAGGGTACGCGGCCACGTCCGTCAGCGCAGAGTGATTCTGGTCATCCACAGTCTGACCTGTCAAATCGGACGTGAAATGGCTGCTCACGAGCATCTCCTCTCCCTCATCTTAGGGATCCGCTGTTTCCGTCCCGGGCGGCTTGGCTCGAATCGGCTCTACGAGCTGGTTTGCGACGTCGCAAACGGCTGGCGAGGCTTTCCCGAACTCGCGCGGCTCGGCGTGCCCGCCGAGCTAGAGAGGTCGGCGCGCTCGATCGCGACGGTTCCCCCGTCGAAGGTCTTCGTCACGCCCTCGAGCTGGACGACGCTCACGATCCGCTTCGGTGTCCCGGCGGGCCAATGTCCCGGGCCTGTCCCCGCTTACCGTCCCGAACGGACAAGCCGGGCGCGCCCAGGAGGCCGGGCTGCCCACCCGAAAGCGGCGAGAGCAGGGGAAACGCTCGTATCGCTTCGAACTTGGGCCTGGCCCCTGTCCACGGCTCTTCGGGGCGGCCGGAGTGTCTCAAGCGACGAGCTCCGGCGCTCGACGGACGGCGAGGCGCTCGGCGCCGACGACGACCAGGAAGAAGGCGATACCGAGGAGTGCCGCGATCAGATTCGTCGCCCAGAGGTTCTGCGGGTTGAGGGTGTAGTACTGGTTGAAGTTGACGATCGCGCCGCCGAGGCCGCCCTGGATCGACGACGGCGCCTCGCCGATGATCGCGCCGACGACGCTCGCCGTCGCTGACACGCGCAGCGCCGAGAAGATGTACGGCAGCGCCGCCGGCACGCGCAGCTTCCAGAGGACGCTCCAGCCACCAGCGGCATAGGAGCGCATCAGCTCGAGCGCGGTCGGATCCGTCGAGCGCAGTCCGCGCAGCGTGTTGATCGTCACCGGGAAGAAGGTCAGGTACGCGGCGATCACCGCCACCGAGAACCAGGCCGCGACGTGGAGGCTGCCGAGGTAGACCACGACGATCGGCGCGACGACCAGGATCGGCACGGTCTGCGAGGCGACCACGTAGGGGAGCAGCCCGCGCTGCAGCAGCCGCGAGAGCGACATCAGGACGCCGAGCAGGAAGCCGACGCTCGCGCCGAGCGCGAAGCCGACAGCCGCTTCCTTCGCCGTGAAGCCGACCGCGCGCAGCAGCTGGACGAGCAGGATGTCGCCCGTGCCCGAGGTGGGGTGGAGGAAGAGCGCCCGGAGGACGTCGTGGATGTGTGGCATCGAGGTGTCGTCGACGACGAACGGCCACGTCCAGCCCGCGCCGATCCAGAGGGCGCGATAGCCCTCCCACAACCCCCAGAGAAGCGCAAGCACCCCGGCGAGCATCAGCAGTCGTTTCGCCCCCGCCCGCTTCACCCGCATTTCGTACCACACCCTGGAAAGGCCCGGCTAGGCTCCCAGGCGTGCCGGAGCTTCCCCTGAAGGGCGGCTGCCTGTGCGGCGGCGTCCGCTTCGAGATCTCCGAGCCGCTCGTCTCGGCCGGGTACTGCCACTGCACCCGCTGCCAGCGGCGCACCGGAACGGCCGCGGCGGTGTCCGCCCGGATCGCGCCCGGATCGCTGCGGGTCACGAGCGGCGAGGAGCTGATCCGCGCCTACGAGCCGGACGACGGCTTCGCAAAGCTCTTCTGCTCGAGCTGCGGCGGCGCGCTCTGGAGCCGGCATCCGGAAGATCTCGACTGGATCAGCGTCCGGTTGGGAGCCTTCGACGGGGACCCCGGGATCCGGCCGTCGTACCGCCAGTTCGTCGCCTTCGCAGCCCCATGGGAGCCGATCCCGGACGACGGGCTCCCGCGCTTTCCCGAGCGCCGGCCCTAGGAGCCCGCCGTGCAGACGTTCCCGTGGATCTCGCGGGTGAGCTGCTCGACCTGCCGCGTGAGTTGCGTGTTCTGCTCGAGCAGCGTCTGGATCAGCGAGATCCCCTTCTCGCTCTCCTTGGCGAGCTCCTCGCGGTGCCGCGCATCCGCGTCGGCATGCGCCTTGTCGCGCTCGGCCTGACGCGTCTGGGCGAGCAGGATCAACGGCGCCGCGTAGGCGGCCTGGGTCGAGAACGCCAGGTTGAGCAGGATGAACGGGTACTTGTCGAAGCGGACGAGGATCTCGAAGCCGTTGAAGATGATCCAGACGATCACGACCGCCGTCTGGACGGCGATGTACTTCGGCGTGCCGAAGAAGCGGGCGAGCCGCTCCGCCCGGGCGCCGAAGCGATCGGTGCCGAATGCGGTCGAGAGGTGCTCGTGCTGGGCGTGGAAACGGAAGTGGTCGGCCTGCCCAGATGCAGCCTCGGACATGAGGAGCCTTTCGTCGAGTTGCGGGAACGATAGGCCCGTCAGCGGCTAGGCCGCCTTGCAGGCCTCACACGAGCCCCGCAGCAGGACGTCGTGGCTCTCGACGCTGAAGCCGGTCTGCCGCTCGAGGCCGCGCAGCGCCGTTTCCAGCTGCTCGTCGGCGAAGGCCTCGACGCGGCCGCAGTCGTTGCAGACCAGGTGGTGATGGTGCTCGCCGTCGTCCTCGACCTGCTCGTAGTAGGAGTGATCGTCACCGAGATCGAGCTTCTGGACGAAGCCCTTCTCCGTCAGCAGGTCGAGCACGCGGTAGACGCTCGCGAGGCCGACCGGGCGTCCCGTCTTTCTCGACGCCTCGAAGAGATCCGGCGCAGTGACGCAGCAGTCGCGCGCGGCGATCAGCTCGACGATCGCGCGGCGCGCCCCGCTCGAGCGGTGGCCGTCCTCACGGAGCGCGTCGTGGACTCTGCTCGCCCAGCTGGACACCGAGAGAATGATATCCATTATCGTTAGCGCCGTGTTCGCCCCGTTCCACTACGCGTTCGTCCAGCGGGGCCTGCTCGAGGTGCTCCTGCTCTCGATCGGAGCCGGGCTGATCGGCACCTGGATCGTCCTGCGCGGGCTCTCCTTCTATTCGCACGCGGTCGGGACGGCCGCGTTCCCCGGGCTCGTGCTCGCGGACGGGCTCGGCTTCTCGGCGACGCTGGGGGCGTTCGGAGCGGCGGCGGTCTTCGCGCTCGCCGTCGAGCTGCTCGCCCGCAGGCGGCGCAGCGAGTACGGGAACTTCACGGCGCTCGCGCTCGTCGGCGCGCTCGCGCTGGGGGTGATCCTCGCGAGCGACGTCTTCCACTCCGGCGCGAACGTGGAGACCTTGCTCTTCGGAAGCTTGCTGCTCGTGGGGACGCGAGAGCTCGTGCTCGCGGGTGCGTTCAGCCTGCTCGTGCTCGGCGGGAGCCTCCTCCTCGGCCGCCGCTGGCTGGCGGTCGGCTTCGACTCGTCGACGGCCCGCTCGCTGGGAGCGCGCTCGGCGCTGCCTGACCTCGCTCTGCTCGCGCTTGTCGCGTTCGGGGCGATCGCCTCGCTGAGTGCGCTCGGGGCATTGCTCGTCGCCGCGCTGCTCGTCGTCCCGGCCGCGACAGCGCGGCTCTGGACGCGGACGCTGCGCTCCTGGCAGCTCGCCTCGGTCGGGCTTGTGCTCGTGGAGGGCGTCGTCGGGCTGTGGATCTCGGTGCAGGCGAACGTCCCGCCCGGAGCGGCGATTGCGGCCCTTGCCGGCGGCGTTTTCGTCGTCGCCGCGATTCCGCGTTCCACCTTCGCGGTCGCAGCGCTCGCGCTGTTGCTCCTCGCCGGCTGCGGCGGCACGTCCGGAGCCGCGACGGTCGTAGTGACGACGACGCAGCTCGGAGACTGGACGCGAGTCGTGGCGGGCGGGCAGATCGAAGTCCACCAGATCCTGCAGCCGAACACCGACCCGCACGAGTACGAGCCGCGGCCCGCCGACGTCGAGGCGACGAGCGGCGCTCTGCTCGTCCTTGAGAGCGGCGCGGGGCTCGACCAGTGGCTGGCGAAGGTCGTCTCCCAGGCGGGCGGTCACCCGCCGGTGGTCGATGTGGGTGCATCCGGGCTGGTGTTGCGGCCGGGCGATCCCCACTGGTGGCACGACCCGCGCAACGCGGAGGCGGCGGTGCGGGCAATCCGGGACGCGCTGGTTCGCGTCGATCCTTCGGGGCGGGCCCCGTTCGAGCGCAACGCGGCCGCGTACCTCGCCAAGCTCGCGGCCCTCGACCGCAGGCTCGCCGGCTGCTTCGGGCAGGTGCCGCGCGGCGAGCGGAAGCTCGTGACGAGCCACGACGCATTCGGCTACTTCGCCGCTCGCTACGGGATCACGATCGTCGGCGCGGTCATCCCCTCGCAGACCACCGCCGCGCAGCCCTCCGCGGGGGACACGGCGCGGCTGATCGCGCTGATCCGGCGGGAGCACGTGAAGGCGATCTTCCCGGAGTCGTCGATCAACCCGGCGCTCGCACACACGATCGCTCGCGAGACCGGGGCGACCTCGCAGTACATGCTCTACGGCGACACGCTCGGGCCCGCGGGCTCAGCGGGTGCGACCTATCTCGGCACGGAGCTCGCGAACGCGGACGCGATGGTGCGCGGCTTCACAGGCGGAGCACGGCATTGCTGATCCGGGCCGAAGGTCTCGTCGCCGGTTACGGCGGGTCGCCGGTGATCGAAGACGTCTCTTTCGACCTGGCAGCGGGCGAGCGAGTCGGTGTGCTCGGCCCGAACGGCGGCGGCAAGTCGACGCTCTTCCGCGTCCTGCTCGGCGAGCTCGAGCCGTCGGCCGGGGAACTCGAGCTCGGGGGACGGATCGGCTTCGTGCCACAGACCGAGCGCTCGCGGCTCGACTATCCCGTGAGCGCGCTCGACGTGGCCCTGATGGGGACGCTCTCGCGTGTGCCCTGGTGGCGCCCGCTTCGTCGCCGCGAGCGGCAGGAAGGGCTCGCAGCGCTGGAGCGCGTGGGGTTGCGCGAGCTCGCGGACGCCCAGTTCGGCGAGCTCTCGGGCGGCCAGCGCCAGCGGGTCTTCGTCGCGCGGGCGCTCGTCCAGGATGCTCCGATCCTGCTTCTCGACGAGCCGTTCAGCGGCGTCGACAGGCCGAGCGAGGAGCTGTTGAACGGGGTGATCGCGGCGCTGGCGGACGAGGGCCGCGGCCTGCTGATCGCCACTCACGACCTGGAGCAGGCCCGCGCCTGGGATCGCGTCCTCTGCCTGAACAGGCGCCAGATCGCCTTCGGCAACCCGGAGGAGACCTTGACCCGCGAGGTGCTGGAGGCGACGTACGGCGGCGAGATCGTCGCGTTGCCCGGTGACGTCGTGGGCGTCATGCCGCCGCACCACCACGAGCACTGAACGTGCACGCGCTCTGGGAGCCCTGGACGCACGGCTTCATGCAGCGAGCGCTGCTCGAGCTCGTGCTGCTCGGCGTCGTCGGCGCGCTCGCGGGGTGCTGGATCGTCTTCTACGAGCTGGCCTACAGCGCGGAGTCGCTCGCGCACGCGCTTTTCCCCGGGCTGGTCGGCGCGGCGCTGCTCGGAGTGCCGCTCGTCGCCGGCGGAGCGGTCGGCCTGCTCGTGGCCGCTGCGGCGATCGCGCTCGCGGGCCGGGTGCCGCTCCTGCGCGGGGACACCTCGGTCGCGGTGGTGATCACGAGCCTGTTCGGCGTCGGCGTGCTCGTCGCGCTCGCGCCAAGCACGCCGCCCGGGCTCGACGGGATCCTCTTCGGCGACCTGCTCGGCGTCTCGCGCGGCGATCTCCTTGCCTCGGGCGCGCTCGCCGCGGTTTCGTGCCTGGCACTCGCCGCGCTCTACCGCCCTCTGCTTGCCACGGGGTTCGAGCGCTCGACCGCGCGGGCGTTCGGGATCCGGCCGGGGGCGGTCGATCTGGCGCTGCTCGCGCTGCTCGCGGTCGCGATCCTGATCGGCGTCCGCGCACTCGGGAACCTGCTCGTCGTCGCCTTGCTCGTGGGCCCGGCCGCTACCGCGCGGCTGCACGCGAGACGGATGGCGCGGCTGATGGCGCTCGCCTGCGCGCTCGCGATCCTTGCCGCCTTCGGCGGCCTGTACCTCTCCTATTACGCGAACCTCGCCGCAGGTGCGTCGGTGGCGGCGGTCGTCGTCGGCGGCTACCTCGCCGGGCTTCTCCTCACGGGCGACTGGGCGGCGAGGATCGCGCTCGCCGTCGCCGGCGCCAGAACCAGGCGGCAGCGACCAGAGTGAGAGCGCCTGCGGCGGCGAGGATGATCACCAGCCGGTCGCCGGAGGAACGCTTCTTCGCGGGGAGGCCGATCGACGGCAGCCGGATCCGCGCGTCCGCAGTCAGCTTCCGGATCGCCTCGACCGCTGCGGCCGCGAGTCCGTTCGGCCCCCTG
>JBBQTQ010000047.1:0-20279 GCA_038213135.1 Gaiellales bacterium | reverse complement strand
CTTCGCCGAGCAGCTGCACGAGCAGGCGCGCCGCGAGTGGTACGCGCCGGACGAGCAGCTGACGGATGAGGACCGCGTCCAGGAGCGCTTCCGCGGCATCCGGCCCGCGTTCGGCTACCCGGCCTGCCCCGACCACACCGAGAAGCGGAAGCTCTTCGACCTGCTCGGTGCCGAGGAGATCGGCCTGTCACTGACCGAGTCGTACGCGACCTTGCCGGCGGCCAGCGTCAGCGGCATCTACCTGGCGAGCCCGGCTGCGCGCTACTTCTCCGTCGGCCGGATCGGCCGTGACCAGGTCGAGGACTACGCGGCCCGCAAGGACCTGTCGGTAGCCGAGGCAGAGCGCTGGCTGCGCCCCAATCTCGCCTACGAGCCCGCGCCGGAGCCCGTAGCTTCCGTCTAGCCCTCGGGCTATCCTGTTCGAGCGGGCGCCCCGGGCAGGAGGCGTCTCGCCTTCTGAGACGCCGTGCGCACCACACTGAAGAGAGGGATCGGACGCGCCGCGGGCGCGAACGGCAACGGCAGGTCGGTGCTTCCCCCGAGCGCGCTGACGCCGATGGCGCGCTACAGGCAGCCCGAGCCACCGCGGAAGACCCGGATCGAGATCGTCGGGCGGATCGTGCTCTGGCTCCTGATCGCCGTCATGTGCATCGCGCTGGGCCTGGTCGGAGGCGCGTATCTCTTCTTTCACGAGAGCGTGGCGGCGATCGTGTCGCACTCCCCCGGCGTCCGCAACGCACAGGTCGACCTGAAGGTGCCGCCGCCGAACCACGCTGCCATCGCGCTGATCATCGGCTACGACCATCGCGCGAACGAGGTGGCCGGTACTCCCTCGCGGTCGGACACGATGATGCTGCTGCGGGCCGATCCGGTCACGAACACGATCTCGCTGCTCTCGTTCCCGCGCGACATGCTCGTCGACATCCACTGTCCGGGCGTCGGGCTCTACCAGGACAAGATCAACGCCGCCTACGCGCGCTGCGGGCCGCGCGGCTCGCTCGACACCGTGCAGGCGCTGACCGGACTGCCGATCAACTACCTGATCACCGTCAACTTCCACGGCTTCAAAGAGGTCGTGGACAAGCTCGGCGGCGTCTACGTCGACATCGACCGGCGCTACCACAACAACAACCAGGGTCTCGGCTCCGGCTTCACCTACGCCACGATCAACCTCAATCCCGGCTACCAGCGGCTGAACGGCGCACCCGCGCTCGACTACGTCCGCTACCGCCACACCGACTCGGATCTCTACCGCGTCGCGCGGCAGCAGCTCTTCGTCGAGGCGATGAAGCAACAGTTCAAGCGCAACTTCAGCCTGACGAGCGTCCCCGGGATCATCGGGGCGATCACCCGGAACGTCGAGGTCGGTGTCGGCGGAGGGAAGGCGATCACGCCGGGCACCGTCCTCAGCTACGCGCTCTTCGCCTACCACCTGCCGCCGGGTCACTTCTTCCAGGCGAAGATCGGGGGCCTCACGGGCTACTCGCAGCTGACGACCGATCCGTCGAACATCGCGACGGCGGTGCAGCAGTTCGAGTCGCCCGACGTGGCGGCGCCCGGCATCGCCACGGCCGTCGCGCTCGGCAAGAAGCCGCATGGCCTGCCGCCGAAGCCGGAGAAGACGACCGTGACGGCCCTGAACGGCAACGGGCACCCGGGCGACGGCGCCACAGCCGCCTACCTGCTCCGCCAGCGCGGCTACCAGACGCTGACGCCGCCGGCCGGCTCGACGGGGAACGCCCCGAGCTTCGACTACTTCCACACGGCGGTCTTCTTCGACCCGAAGCAGCGTCGCTCGACCGCGGCGGCCAAGGTGCTGGCGAAGCTGTTCGTCCCGGCCGACACGCTGCCGCTGACCCCCGCGCTGCGCCCGCTCGCCAACGGGGCGATGGTGACCGTGGTCGTCGGCAAGACCTTCCACGGCACGATCGCGCCGCCGCCGCCCACGACGACTCCGCAGGAGCGCCAGCCGCCACAGGTCGTCCACGATCCGGGCGCGACCTCTGGCTTGCTGGCCGCCGCCCAGAAGAAGCTCGCCTTCCCGGTGATGGTGCCGACCATGCTGGAGCAGACCTCGCAGCCCTCGAGCGAAGTGCCGATCACGGTCTACGACATCACGCGCCACCATCTCTCGGCGAGGCTGACCTTCGTCACCGGCGGCCTGCAGTACTGGGGGATCCAGGAGACCGACTGGAAGGACGCGCCGATCCTCGGCGAGCGCAACGTCCGCCACGTGACCAAGGGCCGCGAGTACGACTTCTACTTCAACGGGCCGGAGCTGCACATGATCGTCCTGCGGACTCCAAAGGCCACCTACTGGGTGGTCAACACGCTGCTGAACACGATCTCGAACGAGACGATGCTGGCGATCGCAGAGGGTCTCCAGCCGCTCGCCGCCGCGAAGTAGGCTCAGAGACGGCATGGCGAAGATCGCTGTCTTCGGCGCGGGCTACGCGGGCCTCGTCACCGGCGTCTGCTTCGCCGAGCTCGGGCACACCGTGGCGATCCGGGACGTCGTTCCCGAGCGGATCGAGGCGCTCGAGTCGGGCCGAATGCCGATCTACGAGCTCGGGCTCGAGGAGCTGCTCGAGCGCAACCGCGACCGGCTGAGCTTCACCCTGGACGTCAAGGAGGCGCTCGCCGGCGCCGAGTTCCTCTTCGTCTGCGTGGGCACGCCGCCGACCTACTCGGGCGACGCCGATCTCTCCGCGGTCTGGACGGTGATCGAGGAGCTGCCGGCCGACACTCGCGCGACGCTCGTCATGAAGAGCACGGTGCCCGTCGGGACGGGGGAGAAGGTGCGCGCGTTCCTCGACGCCCGCGGGCTGTCGCAGGTCGGCTACGCCTCGAACCCGGAGTTCCTCGCCGAGGGCACCGCCGTCCGCGACTTCATGGAGCCCGACCGGGTCGTGATCGGCACCTTCGACGAGGCGGACGCAGACGCGGTCGAGAGCCTGCACGCGGGTCTCGATGCCGAGATCGTCAAGACCGACGTCGCCTCCGCAGAGATGATCAAGCTCGCCGCGAACGCGTACCTCGGCACCCGGATCAGCTTCATCAACGAGATCGCGAACGTCTGCGAGCTCGTCGGCGCGGACGTGGAGCAGGTCGCGCGTGGGATGGGTCTCGACCGGCGGATCGGCACGCATTACCTGCGCGCGGGAATCGGCTTCGGCGGCTCCTGCTTCCCGAAGGACATCTCGTTCCTGAAGCTGCTCGCCGGCAACTCGGGCTACCACTTCCAGCTGCTGAACGCGGTGATCGAGGTGAACGAGCTGCAGAAGCGCCGCGTCGTCTCGAAGCTGCAGAAGCACCTCGGGCCGCTGCGGGGCAAGCGAATCGCGCTGCTGGGCCTGGCCTTCAAGGCGCACACGGACGACCTGCGCGAGGCGCCGAGCGTGATCCTCGCCTCGCGCCTGCTCGCCGAGGGCGCAGAGATCGTCGCCTGGGATCCGGTCGCGGACGCGTCCAACCTGCTGAGCGGCGTCACCTTCGCGGAGACCGCCCTCGAGGCGGTGCGCGGTGCGGACGCGGCGGTGGTCGTCACCGAGTGGCCGGAGCTGCGCGAGCTCGCCTGGGCGGAGGCGAAGGCTGCGATGCGGACGCCGCTCGTGATCGACGGCCGCAATCTGCTCGAGCCGGCCGAGCTGCGCGCGCTCGGCTTCGCCTACGAGGGAATCGGCCGCGTCAGCGAGCCGGAACTGCAGCAGTAGTGGAAGCGCTCGTCCTGGCAGGAGGGAAGGCCGAGCGCCTCGGCGAGGCAGCGCAGGGCAAGCCGAAGCCGCTCGTCCCGGTCTGCGGCCGCCCGCTCGCCGCCTACCAGGTCGCGCTGCTCGCAAGAGCCGGCGTGGAGCGCGTGATCGTCGCCTGCAGCGCGGGGAACGGCGAGCTCTTCGCCGAGGAGCTCGGCGGTCTCGGCCCCGAGATCGTCCCGGTCGAGGAACCGGAGCCGCTGGGCCGCGGCGGCGGGCTGCGCTTCGCGGCGAAGGAGCGGCGAGAGCAGGGTGACTGCTTCGCGCTGAACGGCGACGAGCTGCTCGACATCGACTTCGCCGAGCTGCTCGAGACGCATCGCCGGATGGGCGCGGCGGCCACGATCACCGTCGCCCAGGTGCGCTCGCCGTTCGGCGTCGTCGAGCTCGACGAGCAGCACGTGCGCGGCTTCCGCGAGGCGCCGTTGCTGCCGGAGTGGGTGAGCTGCGGGGTCTACGTGCTCGGCCCCGATGCGCTCGAGCGGCTCCCCGAGAAGGGCGACCACGAGACCTCCACGTTCCCCGAGCTGGCCGGCGAGGGCCGGCTCTGCGCCTACCGGCACACAGGCGCCTGGCTGACCGTGAACAACCCGAAGGACCTCCGCCGGGCGGAGGAGCACGTCTCTGCTCATCCCGCCTGGTTACCGGCGTAGGATCGCCGGGCGGTGGTATCGGTGAACATCGACAGCCTCGACCCGTGGTCCGTCGAGCCGCGCAAGGTCGAGAAGCCCTGGGGCTGGGAGCTGATCTGGGCTCACACCGACCGCTACGTCGGCAAGCTGCTCTTCGTCCGCGCGGGCCACGCGCTCTCGCTCCAGTTCCACAACGAAAAGGACGAGTCGTGGTATGTGCAGGAGGGGAGGGCCGAGCTTGAGCTCGGCGAGCCGGGGCAGGCGATGCTGAACAAGGGCGTGATCACGACCGGCGACGCGTTTCACTACGTGCCGGGCACGGTGCACCGCGTCAAGGCGATCGAGGACACGCTGATCCTCGAGGTCTCGACGCCGCAGCTCGACGACGTCGTCCGGCTCGAGGACGACTACGGGCGCGAGGGCACTTCACAACCTTGACACACTTCTGTTAAGGTTCCGGCTGTGGACGAGCTGACGGTCGGACAGGCGGCTGCCCGTACGGGCTGGTCGGCGCGCATGCTCCGCTATATCGAGCGGACCGCGCTGATCGTGCCGCCGCGCAACGGATCCGGCTATCGCCTGTACGGCCTGCGCGAGCAGAACCGTCTGCGCTCGCTCCGCGAGTTGCTCGACCGCTTCGCAATCGAGCTCTCCGACGTCGCGTTCGCAGCCCGACTGCGGCGCGAGCCGGCGCTCCGCGAGGCAGTCGAGACCTGGGTCGCAGGCAGCGACCTGGACGCCCTGGAGTGGGAGCAGCGCAAACAAGAGCGGCTCCTGGCCGCATAACGACGAGAAGAGGAGCCGATGGCGACAACGAAGAGATTCGACGTGAAGGACGTGGCGCTTGCGCCCGAGGGGGTGCGGCGCATCGAGTGGGCCGACCGCAACATGCCGGTGCTCGCGGCGATCCGCGAGCGGTTCGAGAACGAGAAGCCGCTGGCCGGCTACCGGATCGCCGCGTGCCTGCACGTGACGACCGAGACGGCGAACCTGATGCGGACGCTGCAGGCCGGCGGGGCGGACGTGGTGCTCTGTGCCTCGAACCCGCTCTCCACGCAGGACGACGTCGCCGCGGCGCTCGTCGAGAACTACGACATCCCGGTCTTCGCGATCAAGGGCGAGGACCACGACACCTACTACTCGCACATCGAAGCCGCGGTCGACCACAAGCCGCACCTGACGATGGACGACGGCGCCGACGTGATCGGCGTGCTCCATTCAGCGCGGCGCGAGCAGCTCGGCGACGTGATCGCCGGCACCGAGGAGACCACCACCGGCGTGATCCGGCTGAAGGCGCTCGAGGGTGACGGGAAGCTCGGCTTCCCGATCATCGCCGTCAACGAGGCGAAGACGAAGCACATGTTCGACAACCGCTACGGCACGGGCCAGTCGACGATCGACGGGATCATCCGCGCGACGAACATCCTGCTCGCCGGCCGCCGGTTCGTGGTCTGCGGCTACGGCTGGGTCGGACGCGGCGTCGCGATGCGGGCCCGCGGCATGGGCGCGCACACGATCATCACCGAGGTCGAGCCGATCAACGCGCTCGAGGCGACGATGGACGGCTTCGAGGTGCTGACGATGGAGAAGGCCGCCGAGGTCGGCGACATCTTCTGCACGGCGACCGGCGACAAGCACGTCATCCGCCGCGAGCACCTCGAGCGCATGAAGGACGGCGCGATCCTCGCCAACACGGGTCACTTCAACGTCGAGATCGACATCCCGGCGCTGCGTGATCTGGCGGTCTCGACCAAGGAGGCACGGCAGTTCGTCGAGGAGTTCGAGCTGGCGGACGGCCGGCGGCTGTACCTGATCGCCGACGGGCGGCTCGTGAACCTGTCCTCGGCGGAAGGCCATCCTGCCTCCGTAATGGACATGTCCTTCGCGAACCAGGCCCTGGCGGCCGAGTACGCGGTCGCGAACGCGGCCACGCTCGAGCGCAAGGTCTACCCGGTGCCCGAGGACATCGACCGCGAGATCGCTCGGCTGAAGCTCGCCACGATGGGCGTCGAGATCGACAAGCTCACCGCGGAGCAGGAGCGCTACCTCGCGTCGTGGGACGAAGGGACGTAACGGGGGAAACAGCCGGTTTCCCCTGTTAGCCCCCTTCCCACCATGCACACGCGACGTTGCGCGGCGTGGCTCCGCCCGGCGAAGCCGGGCTGCGCCGAACGACGTCCCCGATGGCGGAGCTGAGCCCAGAGAGAATCGTTCGGCTCGAGTCCGATCGGGTCGTTCTTCTCGATCAGCGGCGTCTGCCTGACGAGGAGGTCGAGGTCGAGTGCCGTTCGGCTGCCGAGGTAGCTGAGGCGATCAGGGCCATGGTCGTGCGCGGCGCCCCCGCGATCGGGGTGACCGCCGCGTATGCCATGGCCCTCGCGGCCCAGAACGGGGAAGACCTGATCGAGGCCGAGGCGGTGCTCGCCGCGTCGCGCCCGACCGCGGTGAACCTCGCCTGGGCGCTCGAGCAGATGCGCGACGACCCGACGCCCGAGCGAGCCAGACGCTTGCACGAGGAGGAGGTCGATCGCTGCCGTCGCATGGCCGCGCACGCGGCCGACCTGATCGGCCGCCGGCCGCTCACGCATTGCAACGCGGGTGGGCTCGCCACAGGCGGCTACGGCTCTGCCGTCGGAGCGCTGCGGGCGGCCTGGGAGCGCGGCCTCGTCGAGCATGTCCTGGTCGGCGAGACCCGGCCGCTTCTCCAGGGCGCAAGGCTGACCGCGTGGGAGCTGGAGCAGCTCGGGATCCCGAACACGGTGATCGCCGACTCGGCCGCCGCGTCGCTGATGGGCGCCGGCGAGGTCGACTGCGTGGTCACGGGTGCCGACCGGATTGCCGCCAACGGCGACACCGCGAACAAGATCGGCACCTACTCGCTGGCCGTCCTGGCCAAGCACCACGGCATCCCGCTCTACATCGTCGCGCCGACCTCGACGATCGACCCGGCGACGGCGACTGGCGCCGAGATCCCGATCGAGGAGCGCGACGCAGCGGAAGTCACCAGGCGCTTCCCGGCTCGGAATCCGGCCTTCGACGTCACGCCCGCCGAGCTGATCGCGGCGATCGTTACCGAGGACGGCGTCCATGCCTCGCCCTACGCGTTCATGCCCGCGCTCGCATGAAAGCGATCCTGCTTGCGGCCGGGTACGCGACTCGGCTCTACCCGCTCACGCTGGCGACCCCCAAGCCGCTGCTGCCAGTCGGCGGCAAGCCGATGGTGGACTGGATCCTGGAGCGCGTCGAGGGGGTCGCGAGCGAGGTCCACCTTGTCACGAACCACAAGTTCGCGGCAGCGTTCGAGGAGTGGGGCAGTGGGCGCGAGGTGCACGTCCACGACGACGGCACGACGAGCGAGGACGACCGGCGCGGCGCGATCGGGGACATTCGCTTCGTGATCGAAGCCGCCGGCCTGGAGGGCGAGCATCTGCTCGTAATCGCCGGCGACAACCTCTTCGACTTCGCACTCGGCGACTTCCGCGACTTCTGGCTGGGCAAGGGCCTCGCGAGCGCGGTTGCCTTGCACGACGTTGCCGACCTGGCGCTGGCCCGGAAATACGGGATCGCCGAGATCGACGACGAAGAGCGCGTCGTCGGCTTCGTCGAAAAGCCCGACGAGCCGCCCTCGACGCTCGCTGCCACGGCCGCCTACATCTACCACCGCGAGCACGTCCCGTTGCTCGGGCGCTATCTCGCCGAGGGCAACTCACCCGACCAGCCCGGACGATTCATCTCCTGGCTGCACCGGCAGGCGCCTGTCTACGGCTACCGCTTCGAGGGAGACTGGCGCGACGTCGGCGATCCGGAGCAGCTGCTCGAGGCCGACAATCGGCTCCGCGAGCGGGCTGGTCTCGGCCGGCGCGCCGTCTACGCGCTCGACTGAGAGAAGTCACGAAGCCCTGACAGTTCCGTGCGCCCGCCTCGCCTACCGTGGGCGGGGTGCTGGACATCCTGCTCCCGCAGCGGTGCGTCGTCTGCGGCGTCGGTGGCGCCCAGGCCTGCGCCGCGTGCCTCGCCAGGGTGCCGCGGCTCGGGCCACCGCTCTGCGAGCGCTGCGGCGCGCCGTGCGCCTGGCCGGTCGCGCGCTGCTCGGAGTGCTCGGGGCGGCGGCTCGCCTTCGCGTCGGCGCGGGCAGCGGTGGTCTACGACGCGGCGGTCAAGGCGATCGTCTCGAGCTGGAAGGAGCGAGGGCTCCGGCGGCTGGTCGTCGTGGCTGCGGATCTCGTCGTCGCGGTCGTCCCGCGGCCGCGGGTGGAGGCGCTCGCGTTCGTGCCTCCCGACGGCGATCGGAGCCGCAAGCGCGGCCATCATCCGGCCGAGCGGCTCGCTCGCGAGCTCGGCGAGCGCTGGTCGCTCCCGGTCGAGCGTCTGTTGGCGAGAACGCGGTCGGTCGCGCCTCAGCGAGGGCTGACCCTGGTCGAGCGCCGCCGGAACGTCCGCGGTGCCTTCCGTGCCACCCGTGCCTCGCCGGGCCGGGTCGCGCTCGTCGACGACGTCTACACGAGCGGCGCGACAGCCGCTGCGGCCGCTGCGGCCCTGCGCGGCGCGGGCGCGCGGCGGGTCGAGATCGTCACCTTCGCGAGGGCGGTTCGCTAGATTCAGGTCGGCGGTGCAACTCCAGGTCAAGGCCAAGAACCTCGAGGTCAGCGATGCGATCCGGCGCCATGCCGAGCAGAAGCTCGCCAAGCTGGAACGGCACCTCCCCGACCTGACCCGCGTCGAGCTGGAGCTCGCGGTCGAGAAGAACCCGTCCATCTCTGCCAACCATGTCGCTGAGGCGACCGTCTGGACGAAAGGGCCCGTGTTGCGCGCCCGCGAGGCCTCGAGCGACATGCGCGCTTCGATCGACCAGTTAACAGTGAAGCTCGAGCGCCAGGCGGCCCGCTACCGCGAGAAGCGCCAGCGCAAGAACGGGCGGCTCGTCAAGACCAAGCAGTTCCCGGTCGCGGCGCTCTCGCCCGAGGAGGCCGTCGACCGGCTCGAGCTCGTCGACCACGACTTCTTCGTCTTCCGGAATCCCGACTCGGACGAGCTGAACGTCGTCTACCGGCGGAACGAGGGCGGGTACGGCCTGATCGAGCCCGAGGGCTAGCGTTGCCTTTCTGGAAGCGCGAGAGCCTGCACGAGCGGCTCGCGCGCGAGGGCGGGCTGGGCGAGCGGGCTCCGATCGACACCACTCCTCGCTGGGGAGAGGTCGGGATCCACGGCCAGCAGCGGCCGCGGGAGTGGGATGCGGTCGCCACCGTTGACGCTCCCGGACTGGCCGGCGACGAAGCGGAGTTCGTCGTCCTGCCGGACGGATCGCTCCTCGTCGACGAGAACGTCGACGCGGCGCAGTTCGACGTCCTCGCCGATGCGCTTTCGCTGGAGCCGCCCTACCGGGCGAAGGCCGTGCGCCGCGGTGAGTCGATGTGGGCGATCGGCGCGAGCAAGCTGACGGTGGTGGAGTTGCCCGACGACGTCGTCGGAGACGAGATTCTGCTCTCCGTTTCGAACGGCGAGCGCTCGCTGAACAACGACGGCAAGTACACCTTCGGGAGCATCCCGGCGCTGGAGCGCCACGCCGAGGCGCATTACAAGTCGTATGTCGTCCGCGCGGAGCGCCTCGACGGGCAGCTCTTCGAGGTGAAGGTCAACCCGCTCTAGACGTGTCCGATCCGTCATGACCGGTGACTGTCACCCAACATGGCTCGAGTCGACGACGCGCCGCGTAGTCGAGCCGATCCGCGGCGCCGGCGCTCCTAACCGGTGACAGTCACCCGTAGTGGCTCGCCCCGCCACGGCCGGAAGGGCCCGCGCGCGTCCCAGGTACCCTTGTAGTCAGTGGCCCAGGAGCTCGGCTCTCTCGAGAAGGCCCTTCGTTTCGGCGAAGGGAGACGCAGGAAACGGCTCGCCGAGCAGGCGGCCTACATCGGCACGCTCGAGCCCGAGTTCGAGGCGCTGTCGGACGACGAGCTCCGCGGCAAGACCGCCGAGTTCCGCCAGCGGCTCGAAAGCGGCGAGGCGCTCGAGGAGCTCCTCTTCGAGGCCTTCGCCGCCGTCCGTGAAGCGTTCAAGCGCACGATTGGCGTCCGCCTCTTCGATGTCCAGCAGATGGGCGGAATCGTCCTCCACGAGGGCGACATCGCCGAGATGAAGACCGGCGAGGGCAAGACCTTCGTCGCCGTCCAGGCGCTGTACCTGAACGCCCTCGAGGGTCGCGGCGTCCACCTCGTGACGGTCAACGACTACCTCGCCAAGCGCGACTCCGAGTGGACGCGCCCGGTCTACGAGGCGCTCGGCATGACAGTTGGCTCGATCCAGAACATGATGCCCTTCGCCGAGCGGCTCGAGGCCTACGCCTGTGACGTCACCTACGGCACGAACTCCGAGTTCGGCTTCGACTACCTGCGCGACAACATGTCCGTGGCGCTCGATCAGACCGTCCAGCGGAGCCACGCGTACGCGATCGTGGACGAGGTCGACTCGATCCTGATCGACGAGGCGCGAACGCCGCTGATCATCTCGGGCGAGCCCGAGGTCGCTGCGAAGACCTACTACGACTTCGCGCGGATCGTGAAGCAGCTGAAGGGCGAGCCGACCAAGATCCTCTCGCGGCTCGAGCAGCAGCAGCTGGAGGACGAGACCGACGCCGACTACACCTTCGACGAGAAGTTCAAGACCGTCTCGCCGCTGCCGCGCGGGATCGAGAAGGTCGAGCGCGCGCTCGGGATCGAGAACCTGTACGACCCGCGCAACGTCCAGCTCGTCAACCACCTGAGCCAGTCGCTGAAGGCCGAGGCGCTCTACCAGCGCGACGTCGACTACGTCGTCCAGGACGGCGAGGTGAAGATCGTCGACGAGTTCACGGGCCGGATCATGGAGGGCCGCCGCTGGTCGGAGGGTCTCCACCAGGCGGTCGAGGCGAAGGAGGGCGTGGCCATCCAGGAGGAGCACGTCACCCTCGCGACGATCACGCTCCAGAACTACTTCCGCCTCTACGAGAAGCTGGCCGGCATGACCGGTACGGCCAAGACCGAGGAGAAGGAGTTCGTCGAGATCTACAACCTCAGCGTCGTCGAGATCCCGACCAACGTGCAGGTCGCGCGCATGGACAAGAACGACCACATCTTCCGGACGAAGGAAGGCAAGTTCCAGGCCGTGCTTCGGGACATCAAGGAACGCCACGAGAAGGGCCAGCCGGTGCTTGTCGGCACGATCGCCGTCGAGACCTCGGAGTACCTCTCGCAGCTGCTGACCCGGCACGGCGTCCCGCACAACGTCCTCAACGCGAAGCAGCACGAGCGCGAAGCGGAGATCATCAAGGACGCCGGCCAGCAGAAGGCGGTCACGATCGCGACGAACATGGCCGGCCGCGGCGTCGACATCAAGCTCGGCGAGGGCGTGCTCGACCTCGGCGGGCTCTACGTGCTCGGCACCGAACGCCACGAGGCCCGCCGGATCGACAACCAGCTGCGCGGCCGCGCCGGGCGCCAGGGCGACGCGGGCGAGTCCCGCTTCTACCTGTCGGGCGAGGACGATCTCGTGCGCCTGTTCGCGGGCGACCGGATCAAGAACATCATGAGCCGCTTCAAGGTCCCCGAGGACCAGCCGATGGAGGCCTCGATCCTCTCGAAGCAGATCGAGAACGCGCAGCGGAAGGTCGAGGAGCAGAACTTCGTCATGCGCAAGAACGTCCTCAAGTACGACGACGTGATGAACAAGCAGCGCACCGTGATCTACGCGCAGCGCAGCCAGGTGCTCAAGGGCGAGGACCTTTCGGAGCAGGTCAAGGAGTGGATCGCGGAGGTCGTCGAGCGGGCCGTCGACGGTTTCGTCGACCCGGAGACGAACGAGATCGACCTCGACGCGCTGGCCCAGGGGATGCAGGCCCTGTACGGAACGGACATCACCGCGGACGAGTTGCGCGAGGACGAGGTCACCCAGCGCGAGCAGCTGATCGAGGACTTCGCCGCCGACGCGCGAGAGCGTTACGAGGAGAAGGATCAGGAGGTCGAGGCGATGCAGCCGGGCCTCATGCGAGACCTCGAGCGCTTCGTGATCCTTCAGGTCGTCGACACCCGCTGGCGCGAGCATCTCGAGAACATGGACTACCTGCGCGAGGGCGTCCATCTCCGCTCGATGGCCCAGAAGGATCCGCTCGTCGAGTACACCTCCGAGGGGCACAAGATGTTCGACGAGCTGAACGGGGCGATCCGCGAGGAGGTCGTGCTGACGCTCTTCCACGCCGAGCTCTCGCCGAACGAGGCCGAGCAGCTGCAGGAATACCAGGAAGCGCAGGCCCCGAACGGGGCTCTCTCGTACGAGCACGAGTCGCTGCAGGGCGCCGACGTGATCGCCGCGGCCGGGGGCGGCGAGGCAGTCGCGACGGCCGTGCCGAGGCCGCAACAGCGCGTCGTCTCGAACGACCAGAAGGTCGGCCGGAACGACCCGTGCTGGTGCGGCTCGGGCAAGAAGTACAAGAAGTGCCACGGCGCTTAGGGCGCGGGGGAACCCCTGGTCCCCCCGCGAGCCCCCTCCTTGCTCGCGCTCGCGTAGTTCGCTTGTCCGCGGAGCCGGCGGCGCCCTCGGTGGTTGGAACGTCAGGCCCAGGCAGACGCGACTTCGCGCGAAGTGCTCCGCCGGGCATAGCCCGGCTCCGCTGTAAAGGCATACCCCCACCCTTGGGTGGGGCATCCAACCCGCCTCCCTCTGAGGCGAGCCTAGCCCGTCCCGACTGCGCCGACCACGGCCAACCTGTGTCGATTCGGTGACGATGCCTCCACAGGCCAATCGCGCACCGCCGCTAGGCTTCCACGATGGCCGAGCCGCACGAACAGCCGCTGAGCGAGCAGCTCGAGGAGATCGGGATCCAGCTCGACTGGGTCCGTGATTACCTTTGACCCAGATCGCCTGAGGACACGTACCGCCGAGCTCGAGACCCAGATGGGCGAGCCCGGCTTCTGGGACGACCAGCAGCAGGCAGCGTCGATCTCGACCGAGCACTCGCGCCTGACGAAGCGCCTCGAGCGCTTCGACCGCCTGCGCGGCGAGTACGAGGACGCGCGTGAGCTGCTCTCGATGGACGGCGACATGGCCGACGAGATCGCGACCTCGATCGCTCCGCTCCGGCGCGAGCTGGAGCGCCTCCAGGAAGACGCGCTCTTCACCGGCGAATACGACTCGGGCGACGCCGTCGTCACCATCCACTCCGGCACCGGCGGCACGGACTCGCAGGACTGGGCCGAGATCCTGCTTCGCATGTACCTGCGCTGGGCCGCCGACCGCGGCTTCCAGACCGAGCTGATCGAGGCGAGCCCCGGCGAGGAGGCCGGCCTCAAGTCCGCCACGTTCACTGTCAAGGGAGAGAACGCCTACGGGATCCTCAAGGCCGAGCGCGGCGTCCACCGGCTCGTACGGCTCTCCCCGTTCGACCAGGCGCACCGGCGGCACACTTCCTTCGCCCAGGTGATCGTCGCCCCGCTCCTCGCGGACGACAGCGCCCTCGAGATCGACGAAAGCGACCTGCGGATCGACACCTACCGCGCGAGCGGCGCCGGCGGCCAGCACGTGAACAAGACCGACTCGGCCGTCCGGATCACGCACCTCCCGAGCGGAATCGTCGTCCAGTGCCAGAACGAGCGCTCGCAGAGCTCCAACAAGCAGACAGCGCTACGCATTCTCCGCTCACGCCTGGCCGAACTCCAGGAGGAGCAGCGCGAAGAGGAGTTGGCAAAAGAACGAGGAGTCGTGCAGGACACCGGCTTCGGGAGTCAAATCCGAAGCTATGTGCTGCACCCCTACCAGCTCGTCAAGGACCACCGCACCGACTTCGAGGTCGGCAACACGCAGGGCGTCCTGGACGGGAATCTCGACGGTTTCATCCACGCCTACCTGCTGGCAAAAGCCGCTGGGAGGGCTGGCTAGCCGGGGAGTGGGCTAGACTGAGCCTCTCCATCGAGCCGCAGGGCGTTCAATCGCCCGTCTCCATCGTGCCGGAAGCGAACCTCCAGATCGAAAAGCCCGCCGTGGCGGTGGCTGAGCATCCACAGCCGCAGGCGGCGCCGAGCACGGGCGCGATGATCGTCTTCGACGACGTGACGATGGTCTACCCGCCCGACGTGACGGCCCTTCGCGGCGTCTCGTTCGTGATCGAGAAGGGCGACTTCGTCTTCGTCGTCGGCGCGTCCGGCTCGGGCAAGTCGACTGTGATCCGCCTGCTGCTGAAGGAGATGGAGCCGACCGGCGGCCGCATCCTCGTCGGCGGACGCGACCTCGCACGCCTCAAGCGCAGCAAGGTGCCGCTGCTCCGCCGCAACGTCGGCTGCGTCTTCCAGGACTTCAAGCTCCTGCCGAACCGCACCGCTGCCGAGAACGTCGCCTACGCGCTGAAGGTGCAGGGCGAGAGCCGACTCTCGATCCGCAAGAAGGTGCCCGAGGTGCTCGACCTGGTCGGCCTCGCGCACAAGATGGGCTCCCTGCCCGACGAGCTCTCCGGTGGCGAGCAGCAGCGCGTCTCGATCGCGCGCGCCGTCGTCAACCACCCGCCGCTCCTGATCTGCGACGAGCCCACGGGCAACCTCGACCCGGACACCTCCGTCGGGATCATGCAGCTCCTCTACCGGATCAACCCGGCGGGGACGACGATCCTGATGGTCACCCACGACCGCGAGATGGTCGACAAGATGCGCAAGCGCGTGATCGCGCTCGACGAGGGCCGGCTCTCGCGCGACGAGCGGCGCGGCGGGTACGCGACGGAGTGAGCAATGCGCTGCCAACCGCGAGATCTGGGGACTGGCCCTGCGGGCCTGTCCACTACGTGGTGACGTGAGGTTCAGGCTCGTTCTCTCGGAGGCAGTGCGCTCGGTCGGCGCGAGCATGTCGACGACGATCGCCGCGACCGTCACCGTTCTGATCGGGATGTTCGTGCTCGGGCTGACGATCGCGCTCGGCACCTGGGTGCTCTCCTGGAGCGACCACGTGAAGAAGCAGCTCGTCGCGAAGGTCTACTTCAAGACCGACGCGACGGCGAGGCAGATCGACCACGTGCGCATCCTGCTCGCGAAGGACTCGGACGTGAAGTCGTACACCTTCGTCTCGAAGGAGGCGGCGCTCGCCCAGATGCGCAGGCAGTACCCGGATCTCGTGCGGAACCTCTCCTACAACCCGCTGCCCGCCTCCTACGAGGTCGTGCCGGTCAGGGCCGAGCTCAACGCGTCGATCGCCAAGTACCTGAACCACGCGAGCAATGGGCTGCCTCCACCGGGCCTCGACAAGGTGAACTATGGCGCGAAGCTCTCGAAACGCGTGCTCCGGGTCGGGAGCATCATCGAGATCGTCTTCCTGATCGGCGTGCTGATCCTGCTCGTCGCCTCGACGCTGCTGATCGCGAACACGATTCGCCTCTCGATCTTCTCGCGGCGCCGTGAGATCGAGGTGATGAAGCTCGTGGGCGCGACGAACTGGTTCGTGCGCGGTCCGTTCATGGTCGAGGGCCTGCTCTGCGGGCTCGCTGGCGCGGTTGCGGCGGTGTTCCTGCTACTGCTCGGCAAGGCGATCGCGCTGCCCGCGATCCTCGGCCACATCAAGGACAGCCAGGGCGTCACCGCGATGCCGTTCGGGCTGAACGCGCTGATCCTGCTGGCGGCCGGTCTGATGCTCGGGGCGATGGGCTCGGGCCTCACCCTGCGCCGCTTCCTCAAGGTCTGACGGACAAGCTCGCCGTCGAGATCACGCGCCGCGGGCGGCAGTTCGCCGGCGAGCCGTTCTTCACTCCCGGCACGCCGCTCGCGCTCGATCCGAAGTCGTTGCGCGGAGCGAAGGCTGGCGACCTCGCGATCGCGGTCCTGGGACGCGGCCGCTCGCGCGTCGAGACGATGCTCGGGCAGGCGAAGGACATCGACGTCGTCCTCGAGGCGCTCCTGATCGAGCGCGGGCTGCGCACCAAGCACGAGCGTTATGACCCGCCGAAGATCTCGCTCGAAGGCCGCGAGGATCTCCGCGACCTGCTCACATTCACGATCGACCCTGAGACCGCGAAGGACTTCGACGACGCGATCTCCATCCAGCGAGAGGGCGACGGCCTGCGCGCCTGGGTGCACATCGCGGACGTGTCGTACTTCGTCCGGCCCGGGATGCCTCTCGACGGCGGCGCGGCCGACCGGGCGTTCTCGTACTACATCCCTGGCCGGGTCGCGCCGATGCTGCCGCACGAGCTCGCGGACGACCTCTGCTCCTTGCGCCCGCACGTCGACCGACTCTGCGTGACCGTCGAGGTGCCGTTCGGGCCCGGGCTCGAGCTCGGCCGCCCGCGCTTCTACCGCTCGGTAATCCGCAGCGACGCGCGCCTCTCCTACGGGCAGGCAGAGAAGATCCTGGCCGGCAAGGAGCGCGCGGAGCCGCCGCTCGCCGAGGCGCTGAAGCTGGCCGAGCGCCTCTCGGCCGAGCTGCGACGCCGACGCTTCGCGCGTGGCGCCCTCCGCGTCGAGAGCACCGAGATCCAGTTCGCATTCGACCGCAAGGGCGGTGTCGCGCGCGCTTGGCGCGAGGAGGAGCCGAACGCGCACGCGCTGATCGAGGAGCTGATGATCCTCGCCAACGAATGCGTCGCCCGCTTCCTGACGCGGCGCAAGCGGGGCGCCCTCTACCGGGTCCACGAGAAGCCCGACCCGCAGTCGGTCGAGCTGCTGATCTCGCGGCTCGGCGAGCTCGACGTGCCGACGCCGCCGGTGCCGAAGAAAATGGGGGAGACCGCTGCGGAGAAGGTTGCGGCCCAGGCGGCCGAACGCGTCGTCGCCTACGTGAAGCGGGGAACGCGCGGCCGCGAGGCATTCCCAAGCCTCGTCTTGCGTGCCCTCAAGCGAGCCCGGTACGACGAGCACAACCTCGGCCACTCCGGCCTCGCGAGCGAGGCGTACTGCCACTTCACCTCGCCGATCCGCCGCTATCCGGATCTCGTCTGCCACCGGGCGCTCCTGCTCGAGCTCGGCCAGGGCGACGACGCGCCGCCCAAGGAGCTGACCGAGCTCGCGGAGCACTGCTCGCTCCGAGAGCGAAACGCCGCCGAGGTCGAGTACCTGGCCGACGATCTCTGCCTCGCCTGGCTGCTCGAGGCGCGACTGTTCGAGCTGGGCTGGGAGACGACGTTCTCGGGAGAGATCACCGGGATCATCGACAGCGGCCTCTTCATCCGCTTCGGCGAGGTCTTCGAGGGCTATCTCCCCGCGCGCCGCCTGCCGGACGACTACTTCGAGATCAGCCCGCTCGGCACGGCGCTCACGGGCCGCCGCTCGAAGCGGACCTACCGGCTTGGGAATCCGATCGAGGTGCGCGTCGCCGAGCTGCGCAAGAACGAGGGCAAGGTCGAGCTGACGCTAGGCTCGGAGAGTCGATCGGCACGGCCAGAGAAAGGTCGATCAAGGAGGCGTTGAGATGAGCGGTTACACGAAGAAGAACCTGCGCAGCGACGTCGAGAACCAGGCGCCGAAGTTCGGCATGCCCGCCGAGCTCGAGGCGAGGTTCGCGCGAAGGGAGATCGGCGGCAAGACGCTCGGGCTGAGCCTGATGAAGCTCGCGCCCGGCTTCCGGATCCCGTTCGGCCACAAGCACACCGAGCAGGAAGAGGTGTACGTGGTCGTTCGCGGATCCGGCCGAATCAAGGTCGAGGACGAGGTCGTCGAGGTCTCGGAATGGGATGCGATCCGGCTCGACGTCGACACGATGCGCGATGTCGAGGCCGGTCCTGACGGCATCGAGTTCCTCGCGTTCGCCGTGGGCGAGAACCCGATGGACGCGGAGATGGTGCAGGACTGGTGGCCGAAAAGCTGATCGCGGACAACCGCCGCGCGCGGCACGAGTACCACCTGCTCGAGCGCTTCGAGGCGGGCCTCGTGCTGACCGGGACGGAGGTCAAGTCGCTGCGCAACGGGCGCGCCGACCTTGCGCGTGCCTACGCGGACGTGCGCGACGGCGAGGTCTGGCTGATCGGCGCGCACATCTCCGAGTACGCGCAGGGGAACGTCGCCAACCACGACCCCGACCGCGACCGCAAGCTCCTACTGCACGGCCGCGAGATCGACTCCCTGATCGGCAAGGTGCGCGAGAAGGGCCAGACGCTCGTTCCGACCCGGATGTACTGGAAGAACGGCCGCGCGAAGGTCGAGCTCGCGCTCGCGCGCGGCAAGGAGCAGCGCGACAAGCGGCGCGACATCGCCAAGCGCGACGCCGACCGCCAGATCGAACGGGTCCTGCGCGGGCGCGGCGATTGATCGAGCGCTGGCTCGATGGCTGGACGCGCGGCTGGCGCGACCACGACGTCGACACGATCGCCCAGCTCTATACCGACGAGGCGGTCTTCGTCTCGCATCCGTTCCGCGAGCCGGAGTCGCCGCGCGAGTACCTCGAGAAGGTCTTCGCCGACGAGGAGGCCGCCGACTTCGAGTTCGAGACGCCGATCGTCGACGGCGACCGGGCCGCTGTCCAGTGGTGGGCGACGACCCGGCTGAGGAGTGGCGGCGAGGAGCGGTTACGCGGAGTGACGGTCTTGCGCTTCGCGGCCGACGGGCGCTGCTGCGAGCACCGCGACTACTGGGCCGCCGGCTAGCAGCCCTGGGTCTGCTTCCAGCCCAGGTTCGCGTGCGAATGGAGCTTCGTGGTCGGCTCGGTCGCGGCTGCGCTGAAGGAGTAGTCGCCCGGCTTCCAGCTCCCGTTCGGGCAGGCGAGGTGCAGCTGCCTCGCGGTGAGGGTGAAGCCGACATTCGGCCCGCCCTCGGCGCAGTTGAAGTCGCGGAAGCTGCCGTGGCGCGCGGTGTGACCGCCGCCCGAGCCGCCCGGCGGCGTGAAGTCGACGATCGCGTCGATCGTCAGCCTGCGCTTGACCCTGCACGAGACTTTGGCGTCCGTCCAGACGCCGCGCAGGTCGACGGTCTTGCCCTGCAGCAGGACGCCGGTCGTGACGTGCAGCGAGCCCAGCACCGCGTCCGAATAGGCCGCGAGCGTGAAGTCCGCACGCGCAACGCCTGCGCAGAGCGCGGCGACGATCGCAGCGAGAGCCAGGAGCCTGCCCATCGGCGCGAGTGTATCCGGCTACACTGGCAGCACAAGACATACGGGGGCGACCAGGTCTCGACGTGGTCGGTTCTCCGGCTGAGCTGCAAGCCGAGGTCTCCGGTTGGCCTCGTTAAACAACCGGAACCAATGCAAGTGCGAAGCATGATCTCGCACTCGCTGCCTAGTCCTAGGACTTAGGTAGCGCGTCGTTCCGGATTCGGCCCGTGATCCGGGGAACGGCGCCAACGAACGGGCTCGGCGCCAAGGGAGAGCCAATCGCCCGCGGCGCGACACTGAAGGATGGCTGGCCCGGCGGTAGGTCGGCTGCGAACCAGCCGTCGGGCGAGATCAAAAGCGCAGCCTAAGCTTGTAGAGGCTCAGTTCGGTGCGACTGCGGACGCGGGTTCGATTCCCGCCGCCTCCACTGGATAAGGAGTCTGCGAAGGGGTGCGAAGTTGCGCCCCCTGCAGGCGAAAGGGCTCCGCAGCAGTGCGAAGTAGCGCGAACGAAAAGTGCGCCATTTGCGACAGCTCTCGAGGGAGACGGTTGCACCGCGGTAGTGACGCCGGGCGTCCAATACTGCACCGGGATCGGTGATCGAAAAGTGCACCACTCGCCGCGCCGCTGATCGCGTCCGCCTCGCCTTCGAGGCTCGACGGGTCGGTGATGTCGAGCGAGAGGTGCGGAGGTGCGGAGCGCGTTGGAGTGGGCGCAGGTGCAAGCGTTGTGAACTTGAACTTGCCCCGTTTTCGTTGACAGGGGATTAAGCGGCTTCTGCCAGGTGTTGGGTGGCTTTCTCCTTCTCGCGTCGATGGTAGGCGGTTTCGTATTCGTCGGGGCTGAGGTAGTCGAGGGCGCTGTGGGCGCG
>JBBQTQ010000046.1:0-20351 GCA_038213135.1 Gaiellales bacterium | reverse complement strand
AAATGCACTGATTGCTGCCGGAAGGGGCACTAAAGCACCTCCGGTGCAAGGCTGACGATCTTCATGAAGTTCTTCTCCCGCAGCTCGCGCGCGACCGGCCCGAAGATGCGGGTGCCGCGCGGGTTCTGCTGCGCATCGATGATCACGGCGGCGTTCTCGTCGAACGCGATCTGAGTGCCGTCGTCGCGGATCTGCGGCTTCCGAGTCCGCACGACGACCGCCCGGACGACCTCGCCCTTCTTAATCGCGCCCTGCGGCGTGGCGGCCTTGACGGTGCCGACGATGATGTCGCCCACCCGCGCGTAGCGGCGATGGCTGCCGCCCATCACGCGGATGCAGAGCAGCTCGCGGGCGCCGGTGTTGTCGGCGACGCGGACTCGTGTCTCCTGTTGGATCATGGGGGTACTTCGCCACCTCGAGGAGCTCGACCAGGCGCCAGCGCTTCGTGGCGGAGAGCGGCCGCGTCTCGACGATGCGGACGAGATCGCCCACGTTCGCGGTGTTGCCCTCGTCGTGGGCGTGGAACTTCGTCGAGCGCCGGATCACCTTCTTGTACTTCGGGTGCTTCTTCAGCGTCTCGACCTTGACCACGATCGTCTTGTCCATCGCGCTCGAGACGACCAAGCCACGGCGCTCCTGGGTCGGCTGGCGCTCGCGCTCCGGCTTCGGCTGGCGGGTGATCGGCTTGCGCTCGCCGCCGGTCGCGCGGTCCTTCGGGCGCTTGCGGCGCTCGCTGCGCGGGATCCGCTTGCGCTTCGGCTTGCGCGTGGGCTGTTGCGGTGCGGCTGCAGCAGGGGCCTCGGCCTCGGCGACAGCGGCGGGAGCCTCGGCAGCGGGGGCGTCCGCTTCAGCGGCGACAGCCTCGGCCTCGGGAGCCGGCTCGGCCTCGGCGACCGGCTCAGGCGCCGGCTCCGGCTCTGCTTCGGCAACGGGCTCGGGTGCCGACTCGGGCTCGTGGCCCACAACAGGCTGAGATGTCGGCTCCGGCTCGGCTTCGGCAACGGGCTCGTGGGTCGACTCGGGCTCTGCGTCCACAACAGGCCCAGATGTCGGCTCCGGCTCGGCTTCGGCAACGGGCTCGGGCGTCGGCTCCGCCTCGGGCTCGGCTTCAGCGACAGGCTCGGGTGTCGGCTCTGGCTCCGGCTCGGCTTCAGCGACGGGATCGGGTGTCGGCTCGGCCTCGGAGGCGGCCTCGACCTCGGCAACGACGGCGGTCTCCGCCTCGATCGGCGTCTCGGCGGCCTCGACCTCTTCGGACTCGGGCTCGGCGACGGCGGTCTCCTCGGCGAGGATCGGCGCAGCGGCCTCTTCGGCAGCAGGCTGGGGCTCGACCTCGTCGGGGGTCGGCTCGGCCGCAGGGGCCTCTGCGACCGGCTCGGCCTTCTTGCGGGGCGCGCGCTTCGGCTTCTCCTCGGCAGCCTCGGGCTTCGCCTTGGCGGCTGCCTTCGGCTTCGCAGCAGCCTTCGGCTTCGCGGCAGCCTTCGGCTTCTCCGCCTTCGCGGGCTTCTCGGCCTTCGCCTTCGGCGTCGCCTCGACTGCCTCGGTCTCTTCTGTCTTCTTCTTGCGCTCCGCCATTACCTCGTCTCCAGACTGGTTTCCCGCTCCGACCGGATGGTCAGGAGGCGGGCGATCTCGCGCTTCGCAAGCCGCAGGCGCGCCGTGTTCTCGAGCGAGCCGGTGGCGTCCTGGAAGCGCAGGTTGAACAGCTCCTGCCGCGTCTCCACGAGCCGCCGCTCCAACTCGTCGTCCGTCAGATCCCGCAACTGCCTAGCTTTCAAAGAGCTCAGCCTCCCGCTTCACGACCTTGGACTTCACCGACAGCTTGTTGCCTGCGAGCCGCAGGGCTTCCTTGGCGAGCGGCTCGGGCACCCCGGCCAGCTCGAACATCACGCGACCCGGCTTGATCACGGCGACCCAGTGCTCGGGTGAGCCCTTGCCGGAGCCCATCCGGGTCTCGGCCGGCTTCTGCGTCACCGGCTTGTCCGGGAAGACGTTGATCCAGACCTTGCCGCCGCGCTTGATCTTGCGCGTCATCGCGATACGAGCCGCCTCGATCTGGCGATTCGTCAGCCAGCCGTTCTCGAGCGCCTTCAGGCCGAAGTCGCCGAACTGCACGGTCGACTGACCCTTGGCGGTGCCTCTCCGGCGGCCACGATGGTGCTTGCGGAACTTGGTCTTCTTGGGAAGCAGCATCAGCGGCCACCTCCGACGCAGATCGTGCGCGCCAGCCGCGAAACGCCCGTCTCGCAAGGACGCAGGGAGCGTTCGTAGCCGGAGGCTACGGGCGCGACTGAGGACGCGGTGAGGCGGAGCGTTGCAGCGCCCTGGCGTGCGCGAGCTGTGGCGGAGGGGGCCGCAAACATCAGCTAGTGGTCTCGCTCTCGGTCCCGGAGTCCTTGTTGATCTCGTCGATGATGGGCGGCGCCTCGATCGGCGCCTGCTCGCTGCCGGGGGTCGGCGCCTCCGGGCGCGGTGAGCTCTCCTGGCTGCGTCCCTCGCCGCCGCGGCGCGGGCGTCCGCCGCCTGGCCGGCGCCGGCGCACGGGGCCGAGGTCGGTCCGGTCGCCGCCGCGCTGGCGGCTCGACTCGCGCGAGGCGCTGAGGCCTTCGGCCGCGCCAGAGCGGCGCCGGCGGGCCTGATCCTGCTCGCCGAGGCGCGTGTCCTTGTCGGTGACCATGCCGCCGTAGCCCTCGGGCATGATCTCGCCCTTGTTGATCCAGACCTTCACGCCGATTCGGCCGAAGGTCGTCTTCGCCTCGGCGATCCCGTAGTCGATGTCGGCGCGGATCGTGTGCAGCGGCACGCGGCCCTCGGAGTAGGCCTCCGAGCGGCTCATCTCGCCGCCGCCGAGCCGGCCGCCGCACTGCACCTTCACGCCGTGGGCCCCGGAGCGCATCGCCGAGGCGATCGAGCGCTTCATCGCGCGGCGGAAGCTGACACGGTTCTCGAGCTGCTCCGCGATCGACTGGGCGACCAGCTTCGCATCGAGCTCGGGCCGCTTGATCTCGTTGATGTTGATGTGGACGTTCTTCTGCGTCATCGCGTGGATCTCGCGGCGCAGTGCGTCCACCTCGACGCCCGACTTGCCGATCACGATGCCCGGGCGCGCCGTGTAGATGTCGATCGTCAGGCGCTGCTTGTCCTTGCGGATCAGGATGTCGGACAGGCCCGCGTGCGCGAGCTTTTTGTAGATGTGCTCGCGGATCCGGATGTCCTCGATCAACGCCTGCGGGAACTCCTTCGTGCTGACGTACCAGTTCGACTTCCAGTCGTGGATGACGCCGACGCGGAGGCCGCCCGGATGGATCTTCTGGCCCATTAGTTGCTCGCCTCCTCGGTCTTCTTGCGGCGCGGGGTGCGCGCGCGCTTCGGCTTTTCCTCAGTCTTTGCGGGCGCTTCTGCCTCCGCCTTCGGCTTGCGCGGAGCGCGCTTCGGCTTCTCCTCGACCGGCGCAACGGCAGCTGCAGCCAGGGTCGTGCGCGCGCGCTCGATGCCTGCGGGTGACGGCGCGAGCTCGAGCGTGATGTGGCAGGTGCGCTTCTTGATCCGGGCGACGCGACCGCGGGCGCGGGCGCGCCAGCGCTTCAGCGTCGGGCCCTCGTCGATCACGGCGCGCCAGACGTAGAGGTCGTCGCCGAGCAGGCCGTGGTTGGCCTCCGCGTTCGCGACGGCAGAGCGCAGCACCTTCTCGATCTCGCGTGCAGCGTGGCGCTGCGTGAACGCCAGGACGGTCCGAGCCTCGGGCACGCTGCGGCCGCGGATGTGCTCCGCGACGAGCCGCGCCTTCCGGGCGGACGTGTGCACCCACTTGGCCTGGGCGCGAACGGCGTTCGGTGTCCCGACAGCGGCCATCAGCGGCCCTTCTTCACCTGTGTCTGACGGTCGCCCGCGTGGCCGCGGAACGTTCTCGTCGGCGCGAACTCGCCGAGCTTGTGGCCGACCATCGCCTCCGTGACGAACACGGGCACGTGCTTGCGGCCGTCGTGGACGGCGATCGTGTGCCCGACCATGTCGGGGAAGACGGTCGACGTTCGCGACCAGGTGCGGATCATGCGCTTGGAGCCCGAGGCGTTCATCTCCTCGATCCGGCCCATGAGCCGAGCCTCCACGAAGGGCCCCTTCTTCGAGCTTCTACTCACCTTTCACGTCCCTTCCCGCGGCGGCGGCCGCGGACGATCAGCTTGTTCGACTCCTTGTGCTTGTTGCGCGTGCGCTTGCCGAGCGTCGGCACGCCCCAGGGCGTCACCGGATGCCGGCCGCCCTTCGACTTGCCCTCGCCGCCACCGTGCGGGTGGTCGACCGGGTTCATCGCAGACCCGCGCACCGTGGGTCGCTTCCCCTTCCAGCGGCTGCGACCCGCCTTGCCGCCCGTCTGGTTCTCGTGGTCGACGTTGCCGACCTGACCGACGGTGGCCCGGCAGGTTAGCGCCACGCGCCGCATCTCGCCGGACGGGAGCCGCAGCACCGCGTACCCGTCGTCCTTCGCGACGAGCTGGACTCCCGAGCCGGCCGAGCGGGCCATCTTGCCGCCCTGGCCGGGCTTGAGCTCGACGTTGTGGACGAGCGTGCCGGTCGGGATGTTCTCGAGCGGCAGCGCGTTGCCCGGCTTGATGTCCGCCCCCGGGCCCGACTCGACCATGGCGCCGACCTGCAGCCGCGCCGGCGCGAGGATGTAGGCCTTCGCGCCGTCGGCGTAGTGCAGCAGCGCGATCCGCGCCGAGCGGTTCGGGTCGTACTCGATCGCGGCGACCTTCGCGGGCACGCCGTCCTTCACGCGCTTGAAGTCGACGAGCCGGTAGCGGCGCTTGTGGCCGCCGCCCTGGTGGCGCGTCGTGATCCGGCCGTAGACGTTGCGTCCGGCCTTCTTCTTCAGCGGCGCCGTCAGGCTCTTCTCCGGCTCGGTCTTCGTGATCTCCTCGAAGGTCGAGACGGACATGAAGCGCCGGCCGGGGCTCGTCGGCTTGTACCTGCGGATGGCCATCAGTGGCTCTCCTGGTGATGCTGGTGGATGCCCAGGGTGCGAGCACCAAGCCAGGCCAGGACGCAGGGAGCGCTCGGGCTGGTAAGCCCGGGCGCGACCGAGGACGCCGCATGGCGCCGCGTGATCGCGCGCCGGGCGCCGCCAAGTGTCGCCAGGAGAGCCACTAAACCTGGGCTCCCGAGAAGATCTCGATCGTCTCGCCGGGCTTGAGGCCGACGATCGCCTTCTTCCAGCCCTGCTTGCGGCCCTTGGTGGCGCCGCGGCGCTTGGGCTTGGAGGGAACCTTCGAGATGTTCACCGAGGTGACGTGCACCTCGAAGAGCTCCTCGACGGCCTGGCGGATCTGCGTCTTGTGCGCGTCCGGGTGGACCTTGAACGTGTACTTGTTGCCCACGTGCGGCCGCTCGTTGTCGATGAAGCTGTAGCTCTTCTCCGACACGACCGGCGCGAGCAGGATCTGGGCTGAGGAGAGGCTCACAGGCCACCTCCTGTGCAGCTCGTGCGCGCCAGCCGCGAAACGCCCGCGTCGCAAGGACGCAGGGAGCGTTCGTAGCCGGAGGCTACGGGCGCGACTGAGGACGCCGCGAAGCGGAGCGTTGCAGCGCGCTGGCGCGTGCGAGATGTGCGGGAGGGGGCCGTAATCACAGCGAGGCTCGTTTCTGCAGGAGCTCCAGCGCGCCCTCGGTGACGAGGAGCGAGCGGGCCCAGACGATCGCGGCCACCTCGACCTCGCTCGGGGTCGTCACGGCGACTCGGTTCAGGTTGCGGAACGACTTGACGACCGCTTCCTCCTCCGGCGTCGCGACGACGACGAGCGGCAGGGACTGGCCCCAGGCCGAGGTCACTTCAAGCGCCTTCTTGGTGGAGGGCGTGTCGAACTGGCCGGCGTCGAGCAGCGCGAGCGTTCCCTCGGCGGCGTGAGCCGACAGGGCCGAGCGCATCGCCGAACGTGCCGCCTTCTTGTTCACCTTCACCTCGAAGTTCCGCGGCGAGGGCGGGAAGACGACGCCGCCGCCCGTGAACTGCGGCGCGCGGATCGTCCCTGCGCGGGCGCGGCCGGTGCCCTTCTGGCGCCACGGCTTCGCACGGCCGCCGGAGACGAGCCCACGGCTCTTCGCCGCGCGCGTTCCGGCGCGCCGGGCGTTCAGCTCTGCGCGCACCGCCTCGTGCACGAGATGCGGCTTCAGCTCGACGCCGAAGATCTCCGACTCGAGCGAGACCTCCTTCGCGGCCTTGCCCTCGCCGCCGAGCAGAGGGGCCTTAATGCTTGCGGCCGGCATGCGCCCTCTCCTCCCTGATCTCGACGATCGCGTTCTTCGGGCCGGGGACGGCGCCCTTGACGAGCAGCAGGTTCTGCTCCGCGTCGATCTCGTGGATCGTCAGGCCGACCTGCGTCACGCGCTTGCCGCCCATCCGGCCGGCCATCTTGATGCCCTTGAATACGCGTGAGGGCGTTGCGGAGGCGCCGATCGAGCCAGGCTTGCGGATGTTGTGCGAGCCGTGCGTCTTGGGCCCGCGATGGAAGCGGTGCCGCTTGATCGTGCCCTGGAAGCCCTTGCCGATCGAGGTGCCCGAGACCTTGATCGCCTCGCCCGGCTCGAACGCCTCGACGGTCACGGACTCGCCCACGGTCAGCTCGCTCTGGCCCCGGAACTCGGCGAGGTGGCGGAACGCGCCGACCCCGCTCTTCTTCAGGTGCCCGAGCTCGCCCTTCGAGAGCTTCCGCTCGGCGACCGTGTCGAAGGCGAGCTGGACGGCCTCGTAGCCGTCGATCGGGTTCGTCTTCACCTGGACGACCGGGCACGGACCGGCCTCGATCACGGTGACAGGGGTGACCACCCCCGACTCCGGGTCGAAGACCTGGGTCATGCCCAGCTTGCGTCCAAGGATTCCCTTCACGCGTCCGACCGCCGACTGAGCAGATCGTGCCCCTGGGGCTGCGAAAACCAAGCGAGGCAAGGACGCAGGGAGCGCTCGTAGCCGGAGGCTACGGGTGCGACAGAGGACGCCGTATCGCGCCGGTTTGCAGCAGCACCAGGGGTGCGAGATGGGAAGGAGATGGTCGTCATTTAGAGCTTGATCTCGATGTCGACTCCGGCCGGGAGATCGAGGCGCATCAGCGAGTCCACGGTCTTCGGCGTCGGGGCATGAATGTCGATCAGGCGCTTGTGCGTCCGGATCTCGAAGTGCTCCCGCGAGTCCTTGTCCTTGAAGGGACTGCGGATCACGGTGTACACGTTCTTCTCCGTCGGCAACGGCACCGGACCGGTGATCGAGGCGCCGGACCGTACGACGGTGTCGACGATCTGGCTCGCGGCACCGTCGACCTGCTTGTGGTCGTAGCCCTTCAGCCGGATGCGGATCTTCTGCTGCGCCATCACTCTCCTACTTGATGACCTCGGTCACCACGCCGGCGCCGACGGTGCGGCCACCCTCGCGGATCGCGAAGCGGAGGCCCTGGTCCATGGCGATCGGCTGGATCATCTCGATCTCCATGTTCGTGTTGTCGCCCGGCATGACCATCTCCTGGCCGTCGGGCAGCTTGATCGAGCCGGTCACGTCCGTCGTGCGGAAGTAGAACTGCGGCCGGTAGCCGTTGAAGAACGGCGTGTGGCGGCCGCCCTCGTCCTTCGAGAGCACGTAGACCTCGGCCTTGAAGTGCGTGTGCGGGGTGATCGAGCCCGGCTTCGCCAGCACCTGACCGCGCTCGATGTCCTCGCGCTTGATGCCGCGGAGGAGGGCACCGGCGTTGTCGCCGGCCTGTGCCTGGTCGAGCGTCTTGTTGAACATCTCGACGCCCGTGACGACGGTCTTCTCCGTCTTCTCGTGGATGCCGACGATCTCGACTTCCTCGCCGATCTTGATCTGGCCCTGCTCGACGCGGCCGGTGACGACCGTGCCGCGGCCCGTGATCGTGAAGACGTCCTCGATCGGCATCAGGAACGGCCGGTCGATCGCGCGCTCCGGCTCGGGGATGTAGGCGTCGACCGCCTCCATCAGCTCGAGGATCTTCGGCGTCCACTCCTCGTCGCCCTCGAGGGCCTTCAACGCCGAGACCTGGATGACGGGGATGTCGTCGCCCGGGAACTCGTACTTCGAGAGCAGCTCGCGAACCTCGAGCTCGACGAGCTCGAGCAGCTCGGGATCGTCGACCATGTCGGCCTTGTTCAGCGCGACGACGATGAACGGCACCTCGACCTGGCGGGCGAGCAGGATGTGCTCGCGCGTCTGGGGCATCGGGCCGTCAGCGGCCGAGACCACGAGGATCGCGCCGTCCATCTGGGCGGCGCCCGTGATCATGTTCTTGATGTAGTCGGCGTGACCCGGGCAGTCGACGTGCGCGTAGTGCCGGTTCGCCGTCTCGTACTCGACGTGCGAGGTGTTGATCGTGATGCCACGCGCCTTCTCCTCCGGCGCGTTGTCGATCTCCTCGAAGCTCTTGATCGTGCCGCCGCCCGCCTTCTCGGCGAGCACCTTGGTGATCGCAGCTGTCAGCGTCGTCTTGCCGTGGTCGATGTGACCGATCGTGCCGACGTTGAGATGCGGCTTGCTCCGCTCGAACTTCTGCTTTGCCATCGTTCCTCCGGTCTCCTTTAGCTCTTGGCGTCGACGATCTCGCCGGCGATCGACTGAGGGACTTCCTCGTAGCGATCGAATTGCATGGTGAACGTCGCCCGGCCCTGCGTCGTCGAGCGCAGGTCGGTTGCGTATCCGAACATGGTTGCAAGCGGGATCATTGCCCGGATCACCTGCGCGTTGCCGCGCGGCTCCAGGCCCTCGATCCGCCCGCGGCGCGAGTTGAGATCTCCCATCACGTCGCCGAGGAACTCCTCCGGCGTGACGACCTCGACGGCCATCACCGGCTCGAGCAGCTTCGGCTGCGCGCGCTTCATCGCTTCCTTGGCGGCCATCGACCCGGCGACCTTGAACGCGATCTCCGAGGAGTCGACCTCGTGGTAGCTGCCGTCGACGAGCTCGACCCGGACGTCGACCACCGGATAGCCGGCGAGGATGCCCGACTCGAGCGCCTCCTGGATGCCGATGTCGACCGAGGGGATGTACTCGCGCGGGACCTTGCCGCCGACGATCTTGTCGACGAACTCGTAGCCCTCGCCGGGCGCGGGCTCAAGGTTGATCACGGCGTGGCCGTACTGGCCGCGGCCGCCGGTCTGGCGGACGAACTTGCCGCTGATCTTCTCGACCCGCTTGCCGACCGTCTCGCGGTAGGCGACCTGGGGCCGCCCGACGTTCGCGTCGACGGAGAACTCGCGCATCATGCGGTCGACGATGATCTCCAGGTGGAGCTCGCCCATCCCCGAGATGATCGTCTGACCCGTCTCCTCGTCCGTGCGGACGCGGAAGGTCGGGTCCTCGTCCGATAGGCGCTGCAGGGCGGTGCCGAGCTTGTCCTGGTCGCCCTTCGTCTTCGGCTCGATCGCAACCGAGATCACCGGCTCCGGGAAGGTCATCGACTCGAGCCGGATCGGCGCCGTGTCGACCGCGAGCGTGTCGCCGGTCGTCGTCAACTTGAGCCCGACGCAGGCCGCGATCTCGCCGGCGCCGATGTCCTCGCGCTCCTCGCGGTGGTTCGCGTGCATCTGGAGGATGCGGCTGATCCGCTCGGTCTTGCCGTTCGTCGTGTTGACGACCTTGTCGCCTGCCTTGAGCAGGCCCGAGTAGACGCGGATGTACGTCAGCTTGCCGACGTACGGATCGGTCATCACCTTGAAGGCCAGCGCGGAGAACGGCTCGTCGAGCGCCGGCCGGCGCGAGAGCTCGTGCTCGGTACGCGGATCGACGCCGTGGATCGGCGGCACGTCGAGCGGGCTCGGCAGGTAGTCGAGAACGCCGTCGAGCAGGGGCTGCACGCCCTTGTTCTTGAAGGCGGAGCCACAGAGGACGGGCGTGACCGTGGTGTCGAGCGTCGCGGCGCGAAGGGCGCGGCGGAGCATGTCCGGCGTCACGAGCTCCTCATCGGTGAGGTAGGTCTCCATCAGCTCGTTGTCGTGGTCGGCGACCGAGTCGATTAGCTGGTGGTGGTACTCGTGAGCCTGCTCGCGCAGCTCCTCAGGGATCTCCTCGATGTCGAACTTCGTGCCGAGCTCGTCCTGCCAGACGAGCGCGCGCATCTCGACGAGGTCGATGACGCCGCGGAAATGCTCCTCCTGGCCGACCGGCAGCTGCACCGGCACGGGGTGCGCGCCCAGGCGGTCGACCATCGACTGCACCGAGCCGAAGAAGTCGGCGCCCGTGCGGTCCATCTTGTTGATGAAGGCGATGCGCGGGACGCTGTAGTGGTCGGCCTGGCGCCAGACGGTCTCCGACTGCGGCTCGACGCCTGCAACTGCGTCGAAAACGGCGACCGCGCCGTCGAGCACGCGGAGGCTGCGCTCGACCTCCACCGTAAAGTCCACGTGCCCGGGCGTGTCGATAATGTTGATCCGATGGTCGCGCCACGACGCGGTCGTCGCAGCGGACGTGATCGTGATCCCGCGCTCCTGCTCCTGCGCCATCCAGTCCATCGTCGCGGCGCCCTCGTGGACCTCGCCCATCTTGTGGGTGCGACCCGTGTAGTAGAGGATCCGCTCGGTCGTCGTCGTCTTGCCCGCGTCGATGTGGGCCATGATCCCGATGTTGCGGACGCGCGCGAGCGCGACTTGGGTCTTGGTCTCCGTCGCCACCCTTACCACCTGTAGTGGGCGAAGGCCTTGTTGGCCTGCGCCATCCGGTAGAGGTCGTCCTTGCGCTTGAAGGCGCCGCCCTGCTGGTTGATCGCGTCGAGGATCTCGGCTGCGAGCTTCTCGTCCATGTGCTTCTCGCGGCGGTCGCGCGAGTAGTTGACGAGCCAGCGCACGGCCAACGTGCGCGCGCGGCGCTGCGGCACCTCGACGGGCACCTGGTAGTTCGCGCCACCGACGCGGCGGGAGCGCACCTCGAGCACGGGCGTGATCGTCTTGATCGCCTGCTCGAGCGCCTCGACCGGCGGCTTGCCGGTCTTCTCCCCGACGCGGTCGAGCGCCTTGTAGACGATCGACTCGGCCGTCGAGCGCTTCCCGTCCAGCATCACCTTGTTGATGATCTGGCTGACAAGAGGCGACCGGTACACCGGATCAGGATCCGGCGTGCGGACAGGTGTTTCGGCTCGGCGAGGCATTACGAGCCTTTCTTGGCGCCGTACTTGGAGCGGCCCTGGCGGCGATCCGACACGCCGGCGGCGTCGAGCGCAGCGCGGATCACCTTGTAGCGAATGCCAGGCAGGTCCTTGACGCGGCCGCCGCGGATCAGGACGACCGAGTGCTCCTGGAGGTTGTGGCCCTCGCCCGGGATGTAGGAGGTGACCTCCATGCCGTTCGTCAAACGCACGCGCGCGACCTTCCGCAGGGCCGAGTTCGGCTTCTTCGGGGTCGTCGTGTAGACGCGCGTACAGACGCCGCGCTTCTGCGGGGCACCGCGAAGCGCAGGGGTCTTGGTCTTGACCCTCGGCGTGAGGCGTCCTTTTCTGACGAGTTGGTTTACGGTCGGCATGGAACTCCCGGTCGACGGGTCTTTACACACAACAAAGGCCGGCGGGGCAGAATCGCCCGGCCAACCAAGGCAGGGAATCGTAGCAAGAAACAGTTTCTGCTCCTGGATTTCAGGGATGGTTATTTGCAAGATTCGTGACTACAGTGAGAGCCTGGCCCAGGACGGGCCGGAATGCAGTTCCCGGGGGAGCGGGATGGGAGAGATAACCGACAAGTGGCGGTACCTGGCGTGAGCCTTCTGCTGGCGTCGACGACCTCGACTGGGGTGATCGCGGGAGCGATCGCCGTGGGCGGGACGGCGGTGACGCTTCTGGCGGTGGCCGTCGGCCGGCGCCTGGGCTCGAGCTCGCGGATCAGCGGCGAGGAGCGCATGGCGAAGCTCGTCCAGGATCTCGACTCCCGGATGGCGGCCATGGGCCGGGAGCTCTCCGAGGCGCTCGACCGGGCACGGGAGGAGACGAGGCGCAGCCGCTTCCTCGGCGAGCTCGCCGGCTCGATCGACCTGGACGACGTGCTGCGTCGGACGCTCGACGCAGCGGGCGCGCTGCCCGGCGCCGACGGCGCCCTGATCACGATCGACGCACCGGACTCCGAGCCGATCACAGCCGCGACAGGCATCAGCGAGGAGGAGGCCGAGGAGCTTGCGCTCGGGCCGCCGCCGCGCGGGAAGCGCGTCCGCTCGATGTCGATCACGTACGAACCCGGCCTGGAGCCGCTGCCCGGCGAGCAGCCACCGATCCGCGTCGGTCTCGCGATTCCGATCACCGCCGAGCTCGAGCCGGTCGGAATCCTGAGCGTCTTCTCGCGAGGCGAGCCGGGGATCTTCTCGGACGAGCAGCTGCACGCGCTCGAGGACCTGGCCAGCCGCGCCGGGCCGGCGATCGAGAACGCGAGGCGGTTTCGCGAGGCGCGCCAGCTCGCCGACCTCGACGCACTGACCGGGCTGCACAATCGACGCTACTTCCACGAGACGCTCGCGCGCGAGTGCGCCCGCGCGCAGCGCTACAACCGCCGCCTCGCCTTGGTCGTGCTCGACCTCGACGACTTCAAGGCGATCAACGACCAGATCGGCCACCTCGCAGGTGACGCAGTGCTCGCCGAGATCTCGCAGCGGATCCGCGACGTCGTGCGCTCGGCCGACATTCCCTGCCGCGTCGGCGGCGACGAGTTCGCTGTGATCCTGCCCGAGTCCGCGATCGAGGACGCCGACCAGCTCTACAGGCGGCTCCAGGAGCGGGTCTCGACGAAGCCCGTCGCACAGGCGGGCCGGATGCTCCTCTCGGCCGGGATCGCCGAGCTCAGGGCGCAGGACGACGCGGTCTCCTTCTTCCAGCGGGCGGACGACGCTCTGTACCGCGCAAAGGAGGCCGGCAAGGGTCGCGTCGTCGCGTCGTCCGCGACGCAGGCCCCGGACGAGCCGCCGGCAGCGTCCGGGCTCGTAGGCCGTTAACTCAGCTCACGTCGTGGGGCGCGCAGGGCCGAGGGACAGGCCTCGTTTACAGGCCTGTCCCTCACACCACGCTGTAGGGCTAGAAGGTTTCGGGTAGCAGCAGGGCGCTCAGATCGAAGGACCCGATCGCCGGGAGCTTGTCCTGCCGGCAGATTGTCTTCCCCTGGGCCTGCGCCTGGTGCTCGTGCGTCCAGCGCTCGAAGGCATCGGCTCTTGCGAAGGAGCTCAGCGCGGCTGCAATCGCGGGCCGCGCGACCGCGAGCGGCACGGCACCAAGGGGCAGCGTGTCCTCGAGCGCGGTGACGGTGAACTGCCCCTCGCTCGTGAAGACGGTCGCCTGCTCGCCGGGCGCGAGGGAGAACACGACGGGCGGCGCCGCGACGGCGAGCACGATGCCCTGGGCTCGGCCGTCGAGCCATAGCGGGTCGGGCGAAGCGGTGACGAGCCTGGTCGGCGTGTCCGGGTAGGAGTTGTAGAAGGCGTCGATCGCCGACTGGTCGGGTGGACCGACACTGAGCCGTGCGGCGATGCGGGCTCGGCGTAGTGCGTCGCCGATCGCGGCGCGCGTGATTGCGAGCGTCGCGTGAGCCTGGTCGAGCGCGGCGAGATAGGCGTTGCGATTGCCGCCGAACGACTGGGCGACAATCGCATTCTCCGCGTCGATGATCTCGCTCGGCTTGATCGACAGCTTCGCGCTCTCGACGATCCGCTCGTACAGGAGCGTGAACGCGAGCTCGCTGTCGCCGGTGACGGCCGCGAGGGCGGTGATGTCCTTGGTCTTGATCGTCTGGTCGCCGACGGTGCAGAACGCGCCGTTGGGGAGGGCGATCTGCCCCTCGGTCAGCGAGCGGTCGAAGTGCGGGCCCGCAACGGCAAGCGCGTCGCAGAGCTGGGGGTCACGTGTCCAGAGGTAGACACAGGCGGCGGTCTTCTTGTCGGGGTCGGCGCCCGCTGCTGAGAACGTGCCCCAGCCCCACGACCAGATCGTCCCGAGCTTCAGCTCGGCCGCGACCTGCTTCGCGGCCAGGACCTGGAGCTTGATCACGTCGAACCACGCGCTCGAGGGGTGCAGACCCTCGCGCCCGAGCGTGCCGAGGCGCGACTGGAAGCCGAGCATGATTCCGATCTTGGAAGACGGGATCCCGAGCTTGGTCAGGTTGAGGACCGCCTGGCGAAATCCCTCGCGCAACTTGCGGCTCGCCGCCACCAGGCCGAGCTGGTACAGGGCGCGGCCGTTGAAGTAGACCTCGGGGACGAAGTCCGAGACCTGAGCGGCCTCGCGCCACCAGCCGAGCGCCTCGCCCCCGGTGTAGGGCGCGCTCGGCAGGAGGAGGAACGGCTTCGCTCCGAGCGAGGAGAGCTGCCGTAGCAGCTCGAGAACATCCGCCCGGTAGAGCGCGACGTTGTCCGACCAGGGGGTCGTCAGGTATGGGCCGTTCAGCTCGTTCAGTGCGATCAGCGGCGTCGCGCAGCCGGAGCGGGCGACCGCGCGGTCGAACATCCGCTGTGCCGCATCGTCGACCGTCGAGGGGTCTGCCGGCTTCACCGTCGTCCCCACGAACTGGTCGAAGTGCATCTCCCAGTAGATCGTCTGCCCACCGAGCTGGCGCAGGACTGGGGGCAGGTTCGCGCCGCCGGTGGCGGTGATCAGCCCGGGCTTGCCGAAGAGGTCGGTGCTGAACGGGACGGTGCCATCCGTGTAGTCGATCCAGAGCGGCGTCGCGTCCGGCAGACCGCAGGCGCCGGCCCGCGCTTCATGAGCGCCGCAGAGCGCGCCGAGCGCGCAGAGTGCTACGAGGATGACCTTCTTCACGGAGGAACACAAGGTAGCCGGCAGCTCAGCGCGAGCCGGTCGGCGGCGGAATCTCAGGTTGCCGGCAAAATCGCTCTGGCACTAGATCCTGGGTGGCGAGCACTCTCGCGCAGTACCTCGCACCCGAGCTCTCTGCCGATCCGGCCATTCGGCGAGCTGTGCCATCGTCCAGCCGCAAGGCGTCCCTCGAGAAGGCGCTCACGCCGAAGGAGTGCCACCAGCGGCCGTCGCCCCGGTCGCCCCAATCGTAGAACCCTCCCGGCGAGCCTCTTCACGACTGCCGACTCCGGGTCATCTCGAGCGTCCTGCGCAGGATCGGTAGCTGAGCCGCATCCTTTGCGCGGCCCGACGCCTGCTTCGAGCGGATGACGTCGGCGAGTGAGGCGACGTGAACGATGACGCCCGCGATTTGCACGGGAGTCGCGTCGCGCCGCAGGTCGTCGTATCCCCGAGTTCCTGCTGGGAGGAAAACGAGAGCGAGGTCTCCGGCACGCGTCGTGAGCGTCCAGCTGCTCGCGGTCGCCAGCATCTCCGGCTCGATCGGGAACGGAACACCCGCCTCCTCCTCCGGAACCCGAAGCCGCGCGCCGAGCGCCCGCAGCGCCAGGGCCAGGCGCTCGAGGTTCGCGGGCGAGGCCGAGGGTGTCACGTCGAGGTCCTGGGTCACCACCGGAGCGCCGGCGGCGACGGCGGCGACCGCACCGATCACGACGTATTCGACGCCGGCTTCCTCCAGCGCCCGGAGAGCGACGTCCAGCTGCGTCGGGCTCACCGAGCGTAGAGCTGGGCTGCGGCATGGAGCGAGCGCTCGACGCGCTCCGCGGGGGTGAGCGCGAGGTTGCGCTCGATCAGGGTCGCGTCGTGATCCTCGAGATCAGCGTTGTAGATGCCGAAGGCGAGCTCCAGCCCGCAAGCGCGGATCAGCCGCCGCAGGGTCTCGAGGCTCGGCAGGACGTCGCCGCGCTCGTAGCGGCTGACCTGCGAGCGGGCGATTCCCGCTCGCCCGGCCAGCTCGGCCTGAGTCAGCGCGGCTCGCAGCCGTGCCTCCCGGAGCAGGTCGCCGCTGACCATGTGCCTGAAATGTATCAACGAGGGAGGCCGGCTGCCGGCCTCCCTCGTGAAAAACGCGGCCTACTCCCCGTCGAGCGGAGTGTCGACCTCGGGAATCTCCTCGGCCTCGATCGAGCCCTTCGGAGGATTCTCCTCGCCGAACTCCGGCGTGCCGCCGAAGTCGATGCCGAGCGAAGCCAGGTCGACTCCGCCGCCGTCGCTGCCGATCTCCTCGAGCGCGGCGAGCAGCGTCGCCCGCTCGTAGGTCTCCTTCGGCACCTTTTCGGAAGGGCCGATGTCGATCCCGCGATACCGCTTCAGGCCGGTCGCGGCCGGGATCAGCTTGCCGATGATCACGTTCTCCTTGAGCCCGAGCAGGCGGTCGACCTTGCCCTCGATCGCCGCGTCGGTCAGCACCTTCGTCGTCTCCTGGAACGAGGCGGCGGAGAGGAACGACTCCGTGGCGAGCGAGGCCTTCGTGATCCCGAGGATCAGCGGCTCGTAGGTCGGCTGCGTGCCCTTGGCCTTCTTGACCCGGACACTCTCGCGATCGAGCGCGACCCGGTCGACCATCTGGCCGGGCAGGAAGTCGGCGTCGCCCTGATCCTCGACGCGCACCTTCTTGAGCATCTGCCGAACGATCAGCTCGATGTGCTTGTCGTGGATGTCGACGCCCTGCGACTTGTAGACCTTCTGCACCTCGCCCACCAGGTACAGCTCGGTCGGCGTCGAGCCCTTGCCCGAATGGGCGTGGAGCTCGAGCAGCTCGGCCGGGTTGAACGAGCCCTCGTGGAGCGGGTCGCCCGGCTCGACCGGCTGGCCGTGCTCGACGAGCAGGCGCGTGCGCCGCGGAACCTGGTACTCCAGCTCCTTCAGCGGCTCGCCCTTCTCGTCGACGCCCTCGGGGACGATCGTCAGCTTCGGCCCGCGGTCCGACTGCTCGATGTGCACCTTGCCGGCGATCTCCGCGAGGCGGGCGGCACCCTTCGGGTTGCGCGCCTCGAAGATCTCGACGACACGCGGCAGGCCGTGCGTGATGTCCGCGCCGGCGACACCGCCGGTGTGGAACGTCCGCATCGTCAGCTGCGTGCCCGGCTCGCCGATCGACTGGGCGGCGATGATCCCGACCGCGTCGCCGATCTCGCACATCTCGCCGGTCGCGAGGAACGTGCCGTAACAGGCCTGGCAGACGCCGAACTCGCTGCGGCACTTCAGCACCGAGCGAACCGGCACCACGAAGTCCTGCGCGGCCTCCTCCAGCTGGTCGACCAGCTCGCGGAGCATGGCCGGCGTCAGCTCCGCGCCCTTGGCGACGAGCAGCGTCTTGCCCGGCTTGCCGCTCGCGAGCGGCTTGTAGATGTCCTCCGCGATCACCCGTCCGCTGACGCTGCTGTTCAGGCCCTCGGGCAGGAAGAGCGCGAGCTCGACGTGGTCGGCCGTCTTGCAGTCGGGCTCCCGGATGATCACGTCCTGGGAGACGTCGACGAGCCGCCGGGTCAGGTAGCCCGAGTCGGCCGTGCGCAGCGCCGTGTCGGCTAGGCCCTTACGGGCGCCGTGGGTGGAGATGAAGTACTCGAGCACCGACAGGCCCTCCATGAAGTTGGCCTTGATCGGGCGCTCGATGATCTCGCCCTTCGGATTCGCCATCAGTCCGCGCATGCCGGCGAGCTGGCGGATCTGCTTGAAGGATCCGCGGGCTCCCGAGTTGGCCATCATCACCATCGGGTTCAGCTCGTCGAGCGTCGCCTCCATCGCGTCGGCGACCGCGTCGGTCGCCTCCGTCCAGAGGTTGACGATCGCCTCGTGCCGCTCGCCTTCAGTGATCAGGCCGCGCTCGTACTGGCCTTCGATCTCGACGACCCTGTCCTCGTATCCGGCGAGGATCTTCTCCTTGTCGGGCGAGACGACGATGTCGTTCTTCGAGATCGTGATCCCGGCGAGCGTCGCGTACTTGAAGCCGAGCGTCTTGATCGTGTCGAGCACGCCCGAGATCGCGGCGGCGCCGTAGCGGTCGACGAGGTCGGAGATGAAGTCGCCCATTTCCTTCTTCGCGAGCGTCCGGTTGATGAACGTGAACTCCTGCGAGTCGCTGTCACCGGCCTCGGTCAGCGAGCGGGCGACCTCGACGTTGAAGATCACGCGACCCGGGGTCGTCAGGATCAGCTCGCCGTTGTGCCGGTACTCGACCGGCTGCTGGAGGCCGACCTGCTTCGCCTCGAGCGCGAGCTCGACCTCCTCCTCGGAGGCGAAGCGCTTGATCCCGTCGACCTTCAGCTCTTTCGCGAGGTCCTGGGCGACCATCGAAGCGAGGTCGCGATCGCTGTACGTGAGGTAGTAGCCGCCGAGGACCATGTCCTGGGTCGGCGTGGTCAGCGGGCGGCCGTGCGCTGGCGAGAGGATGTTGTTCGAGGAGAGCATCAGGATGCGCGCCTCGGCCTGCGCCTCGGCCGACAGCGGCAGGTGGACGGCCATCTGGTCGCCGTCGAAGTCCGCGTTGAACGCGTGACAGACGAGCGGGTGCACCTGGATCGCCTTGCCCTCGACGAGCACCGGCTCGAAGGCCTGGATCCCCAGACGATGGAGCGTCGGCGCGCGGTTCAGGAGCACCGGATGCTCGGCGATCACCTCCTCGAGCACGTCCCAGACCTCGGCCGTCATCGAGTCGACGTACTTCTTCGCCGCCTTGATGTTCTGGACGGACTTCCGCTCGACGAGCCGGCTCATGATGAACGGCTTGAAGAGCTCGAGGGCCATCAGCTTCGGCAGGCCGCACTGGTGCAGCTTCAGGTACGGCCCGGAGACGATCACCGAGCGGCCCGAGTAGTCGACGCGCTTGCCGAGCAGGTTCTGGCGGAAGCGGCCCTGCTTGCCCTTGAGCATGTCGGAGAGCGACTTCAGCGGCCGGTTGCCCGGGCCGGTGACCGCTCGGCCGCGGCGGCCGTTGTCGAAGAGTGCGTCGACGGCCTCCTGCAGCATCCGCTTCTCGTTGTTGACGATGATCTCGGGCGCGCCGAGGTCGAGCAGCCGCTTGAGGCGGTTGTTCCTGTTGATCACGCGCCGGTAGAGGTCGTTCAGGTCGCTCGTGGCGAAGCGGCCGCCGTCGAGCTGGACCATCGGCCGCAGCTCCGGCGGGATCACCGGCACGGCCTCGAGGATCATCCACTCCGGCTTGTTCTCCGACTTGATGAACGCGTTGACGACCTTCAGCCGCTTGATCGCGCGTGCCTGCTTCTGCCCCTTCGAGCTGCGGATCGTCGCCCGCAGCGAGTTCGCCTCGGCGGTCAGGTCGAGCTCCTTCAGGAGCTCCCGGATCGCCTCGGCGCCCATGCCGCCGCGGAAGTAGACGCCGAACCCGTACGGGGAGCCGAAGCGGTCCTTCAGCTCGCGGAAGATCTGCTCGTCGTTGACGACGAGCTTCGGCTCGAGGTCGAGGAAGAGCTGCCAGGTCTGCTCGAGCCGACGGACGGAATCGACCCCAGCCTCGCGCGTGTCCTCGCGCCTTGACTCGATGTCCTGGTACATCTCGCGGACCTTCAGGGCCCACGCGATCAGCGAGTCGAGATCCTCCTTCTGGATCTTCGCGTCGGTGCGCAGGCAGAGATCGTTCGCCAGCTCGCGGATGTCCGACTCGTCGTTCGCCTGGGCGAGCACCTCGCCGAGCAGGCCCTTGCCGAGCTCACGCGCCTTCTCGAGGTTCTTCGTCTCGACGCCGCCGACGAGCGACGCGTCCTCCTCGGCCAGCTCGCCGCCCGAGAGCAGCGCGTCCTGGATCCGGTTGATGTGCTTGGAGATCGCGCCCTTCTTTGAGCCGGTCGCCTTCTCCTGCTCCTTCCGGAGCCCGGCCAGCGCGGCGCGAATCTGCTCGGCCGCGGCACCGACCTGCTCGAGCTCGCGCGGCGAGAGCCGGCGGTCGTCACGGATCGCGGTGTTGCGGACGAGCTCGCGGATCTTCTTCGCGTCCTCGGTGGAGATCTTGGGAGCGATCTCGACGAAGAGGCCGCCGACCAGGGACCGAGCCTCCTCGAGCGTGGGCAGCGCCTGCTCCTCCGCCCAGTTCGAGAGCCCGCGTGTCCAGAAGTCGTCGTCCTCGTCGAAGTCCTTCTCCTTGCCCTTCGTGAAGTAGTCGCGGCGCCGCTGCAGGCGCTGCTCGAGCGCGGCGAGCTGCTCGTCGCGGTCGACGTAGATCCGCTCGGACTCGGCCTTGACCTTGTCCTCGAGGTCGGCGGTGTCCTTCGCCCGGGCCTCGACGTCCACGTAGGTGACGATCGAAGCGGCGAAATAGAGCACCTTCTCGAGCTCGCGGGGAGCGATGTCGAGCAGGTAGCCGATCCGGCTCGGGACGCCCTTGAAGAACCAGATGTGCGAGACCGGCGCTGCGAGGTCGATGTGACCCATGCGCTCGCGGCGCACCTTCTGCCGCGTCACCTCGACGCCGCAGCGCTCGCAGATGATCCCCTTGTAGCGGACGCGCTTGTACTTGCCGCAGTAGCACTCCCAGTCCTTGGTCGGACCGAAGATGCGCTCGCAGAAGAG
>JBBQTQ010000045.1:0-20746 GCA_038213135.1 Gaiellales bacterium | reverse complement strand
CCTTCGCCGGCAGTACCGCACCGTCGGCATCGTCGCGGTCGTGCTGACGGCGATCCTGCTGATTCCCGATCTGGGCGGTTGGCGCGTCTCGCTCGGCTTCGTGATCGGCGCGACGCTGTCGGCGGCGGCCGGCTTCAGCGGCATGAACGTCGCCGTCCGCTCGAACGTGCGCACCGCGGAGGCCGCGCGCGAGGGGCTCAAGCCGGCGCTGAACGTCGCCTTCCGCGCAGGCTCGGTGACCGGCCTGCTCGTCGTCGGGCTCGGCCTCTTCGGCGTCGCAGGCTACTACTGGGCGCTGACCGACTGGCTCGGCCACTCGCCCGACTCGGCGATCAACGACCTCGTCGGACTCGCCTTCGGGGGCTCGCTGATCTCGGTCTTCGCCCGACTCGGCGGAGGCATCTACACGAAGGCCGCGGACGTCGGCGCCGACCTCGTCGGCAAGATCGAGGCGGGCATTCCCGAGGACGATCCGCGCAACCCGGCCGTGATCGCCGACAACGTGGGCGACAACGTCGGCGACTGCGCCGGCATGGCGGCCGACCTCTTCGAGACCTACGCGGTCACCGCGGTCGCCGTGATGCTTCTCGCGCGCGGGCTGGAGACCTCGAAGCTCTACCTCTTCCCGCTCGCGATCGGCGGCATCTCGATCATCGCGTCGATCATCGGGACGTTCTTCGCCCGCGTCGGCCGCGGCGGCTCGATCATGAACGCGCTCTACAAGGCCGTCGGCGTCGCGGTGCTCCTTTCGGCACTCGGCTTCATTCCGGTGACGATGGCCTTCGACTCGGGTCCCTACGACTTCGGCGCGCTCTACGGATCGGCGCTCGTCGGACTCGCGGTCACGTTCCTGCTCGTCGGGATCACCGAGTTCTATACGGGCACCCGCTGGAAGCCGGTCAAGTCGATCTCGAAGGCCTCACAGACCGGCCACGCGACGAACATCATCGAAGGGCTCGCCGTCGGCATGCAGGCCACGGCGCTGCCGGTGATCGTGCTCGCCGCCGGAATCCTGATCGCCCACCACCTCGCAGGCCTGTTCGGGATCGGGGTCGCCGTCATGGCACAACTCTCGATGACCGGTCTGATCGTCGCGCTCGACGCGTATGGCCCGGTCACCGACAACGCGGGCGGGATCGCCGAGATGGCCGATCTGCCCGAGGGAGTACGGGCGATCACCGACCCGCTCGACGCGGTCGGCAACACGACGAAGGCGGTCACCAAGGGCTACGCGATCGGCTCCGCCGCCCTCGCTGCGCTCGTGCTCTTCGCGAGCTACACGACCGGGCTGCACGACCAGAGCAAGCACGGGCTCTCGGCGGTCTTCGACCTCAGCGACGCCTGGGTGATCGCGGGGCTCTTCATTGGCGGCCTGATGCCGTTCCTCTTCGCCTCGCTCGCGATGCAGGCCGTTGGCCGAGTGGGCGGGCAGGTCGTGACCGAGGTCCGCCGCCAGTTCCGGGAGATCCCCGGGATCATGGAGGGCACGGCGAAGCCCGAGTACGGCAAGGCGATCGACATCGTCACGACCTCGGCGATCAAGAGCATGCTGCTCCCGGCCGCGATCCCGATCGTCTTCCCGATCGTCGTCGGGGTGATCAACTACCGGATGCTCGGTGGCCTGCTGATCGGGACGATCGTGACGGGCCTCTTCCTGGCGATCTCGATGACCTCGGGCGGCGGCGCCTGGGACAACGCGAAGAAGCTGATCGAGGACGGCGCCTACGGCGGCAAGGGTTCCGACGCCCACGCGGCCGCGGTCACGGGAGACACCGTCGGCGATCCATACAAGGACACCGCAGGCCCGGCGATCAACCCGATGATCAAGATCACGAACATCGTCGCGATCCTGATCATCCCGCTGATCATCAGCGTCCACGGCTTGTAAGCACGCGAGCAGGCACCGGCGCGCTCATTAGAGTGCGCCGGTGCCTCGCCGACGGCGGCAGCAGCAGGGCTTGGAGCGCGTTCTCGGGACGCCTGCCCTCTTCGCCACCGCGTACGGCAACGTCGGCTCCTCGATCTACTACGCGCTCGGCGTCACCGCGGTCTTCGCGCTCGGGCTAACCCCGATCGTCTTCGTGATCGCGGGCCTGATCTTCGCCGCGACCGCCGCCACCTACGCAGAAGGCACCGTCCGCTTCCCCGAGGCGGGCGGCTCCTCGAGCTTCGCACGCCACGCCTTCAACGAGGTCGCGAGCTTCGGCGCGGCCTGGGCCCAGATGCTCAACTACATCATCACGATCGCCATCTCGGCGTTCTTCGTGCCGCACTACCTCTCGATCTTCTGGGAGCCGCTGAAGACCAATCCGTGGGACATCGTCGTCGGCGCGGTCGTGATCGCGTTTCTTGTGATCCTGAACATCGTCGGGATCAAGGAGGCGGCGAAGCTCAACATCTTCCTGGCGATCGTCGACTTCGCCACGCAGCTCCTGCTCGTGCTGCTCGGCTTCGCGCTGATCTTCAGCCCGCACGTGCTGATCCACAACGTGCACTTCGGGATCGCGCCGACCTGGGGTCACTTCCTGCTCGCGGTGCCGGTGGCGATGATCGCCTACACCGGGATCGAAACCGTCTCGAACCTCGCGGAGGAGGCGCGCGACCCCGTGCGCGCGATTCCCAACTCGATCCGCTGGGTCGCAATCGCGGTCTTCGCGATCTACTTCACCTTGCCGCTGATCGCCCTCTCGGCGCTGCCCGTGCACAGGATCAATGGCCAGTACCAGACGCTGCTCGGCGTCGGCCCGAAGCAGGGCGGCTTTGCGAACGACCCGGTGCTCGGCCTCGTCGAGAACCTCGGCATCCACGGGACGCTCCTGCACATCCTCAAGGTCTACGTCGGGATCCTCGCGGCGACGATCCTGTTCATCGCCACAAACGCGGGCGTGATCGGCGCCTCGCGGATCACGTACGCGATGGCGAGCTACCGGCAGCTGCCGAGCGTCTTCCGCCGGCTGCACCCGAAGTTCAAGACGCCCTGGCTCTCGCTGCTGATCTTCGCCGGCGGCATCTCGATCCTCGTGCTCATTCCCGGCAAGGTCGACTTCCTGGGCACGCTCTACTCGTTCGGGGCGATGCTCTCGTTCACGATCGCGCACGTTTCGGTGGTCGCCCTGAGGGTCAAGCGGCCGAACGACGAGCTCCAGTACACGGCGCGACCGAACCTCCGCTTCCGGGGAATCTCGTGGCCGCTCTTCGCGATTCTCGGCGGTCTCGGGACGGGAGCAGCCTGGATCGTCGTCGTCGTCCAGTACGCGCCCGCGCGCTGGGCCGGGCTCGGCTGGATCGGGGCCGGCTTCGTCGCGTATGCGATCTACCGGAAGCGGTTCCTGAAGATCGACGTCACGCACACCTCGCGTGCGCCGGCGCTCGTGCTCGGGCCGTCGCTGACCGTCGAGTACCGGACGATCATCGCGCCGATCCAGCGCACCGCCGAGTCCGAGGAGGCGCTGGTCGCCGGGGCCCGTCTGGCCGCCCAGCGCGGCGCGCGCATCGTGATCGTGTCGGTCGTCGAGGTGCCGCTCGAGCTGTCCTCCGACACCCGGCTGCCCGAACAGGAACGCCTGGCGGACGAGGCGCTCGACGACGCGCAGGCGCTCGTCGAGACCTATGGCGTGAACACGGTCACCCGCCTGATCCGTGCGCGCTCGGCAGGGCCGGCGATCGTCCGCGAGGCAACCGACCGCAACGCCGAGCTGATCGTGCTCGGCGCCCCGAGGCGTGGCCGGCGCGGCGCACCGATCTTCGGGAGCACGGTCGACTACGTCCTGCGCAACTCGCCCTGCCGGGTACTGGTCGCGGCCGGGAAGACGGTCGCGGCGTGAGGAACTCGGCGATTCTTTCGGCGCTGACGATCGGGATCGGCCTTGCCCTGATCGCCCGCACGATCCAGGTCGGCGTCGGCGGTGGCCTCGGGATCGTGATCGGCTCGCTGCTGATCGCCGTGGGCGGCATGCGCTTCTACCTCTGGCGGCGCGGCTAGTGCCCGGCCGGATCACGGGTCTGACACGGGTCCTCGGCCCCGGCTCGCTCGCCTCGGTCGCTTTCGGCGAGATCGCGTCGTCGCTCTACTTCGCGCTCGGGCTCGTCGCTCTCTTCGCGCTCGGCCTGACGCCCTGGGTGCTGCTCGGCGTCGGTGCGCTCTTCCTGATCGTGGCGCTGTCGTACGCGGAGGGGTCGGCGGCAATGCCGGAGACCGGCGGCGCCGCGACGTTCGTGCGCCGCGCCTACAACGACCCGGCGGGCTTCCTCGTCGGCTGGGCGCTCTTCCTCGACTACCTGATCGTGATCGCGCTCGCCGCCCTCTTCGCGGCGCACTATTTCGGCCACGCGGTCGGCTGGAACGGGATCACCCACAAGCCGTGGGACGTCGTCTGTGGAGTGACCGTGATCGTCGGGGTCGCGATCGTCCGACTCGTGCGGCGGCCCGGCCTCTACCGGATCGCGACGATCGTCGCCGTGGTCGCGTTCGTCTCCCAGCTCCTGCTCGTGATCCTCGGCTTTGCATTCCTCTTCTCGACGAGCGCGCTTGGCAAGGGCACCGACGTCGGTGTCGCGCCGAGCTGGCACTCGCTTGTGTTCGCGCTCCCGATCGCGATGCTCGCCTACACCGGACTGGAGACGGTCGCCAACCTCGCGGCCGAGACGCGTGAGCCGGGCCGAACGCTGCCGCGCAGCCTGTTCCTCGGCATCGGGATCACCGTGATCCTCTCGGTGCTGCTCGCAGTCGTCGGCGTCTCGGCGTTTCCGGCGACTGCAGGGACCGGCGAGCTCGGCACGACCTGGCTGCGCGCGCCGCTCGTCGGGATCGTCCAGGCTTTTGGTGGACATGTCTCGCAGGGCGTCGTTCACGGCCTGCGGATCTTTATCGGGGTCACCGGCGCGCTGATCCTCGTCGCCGCCGTGATGACCGCGATCTCCGGGGCAGGGCGAGTGGCCTACTCCCTCGGGCGCCACGGGATGATTCCGCACGCGTTCGGGACGCTCAGCCGCCGCTCCCTGATCCCGCCGATCTCGATCGTCAGCGTCGCGGCGATCGCCTCGGTGCTCCTGGTCATCGGCGACGCGTTCGGCAAGGAGGTGCGCTTCCTGGCCAGCCTCTACAGCTTCGGAGTGCTCCTCACCTTCACCGCGGCGCAGCTCGCGGTCGTTCGGCTCCGCTTCCGCGAGCCCGAACTCGAGCGGCCGTTCCGCGTCCCGCTCAACGTGACGATCCGCGGCCGCGCAGTGCCCGTTGCCGCGCTGGTCGGTGCCCCGCTCACGTTTGCGATCTGGATCGCTGCGCTCGCCACCCATCGCGCCGCCCTGATCGGTGGCCCGGTCTGGATGCTCGTCGGCGTCGTGATCTTCGTCGGCACGCGTCGCGCGCGCGGCGAGGGGCTGCTGGAGCAGGTGAGCGCGCCGGTCGCCGACCTCCACCCGGCCGACGAGGGCGACTACGAGCGGATCCTCGTGCCGGTGAAGCTCGGCCCGATCGGCGAGGAGGTGCTCGCAACCGCGATCAAGCTTGCCGAGGAGCAGGGCGCTCGCGTCGACGCGTTGCACGTGATCCGGGTGCCGCTCGAGCTGCCGCTCGACGCCGAGTTGTTGGAGGCGCAGGAGCGCGCCGAGGCATCGCTCGCCGACGCCAAGGTGCTCGGCGGCGAGCACGGGGTGGAGGTCGCGGGCGAGATCGTGCGCGCCCGCGCGCTCGGCCAGGCGATCGTCGAGCACGCGGCGAAGGTCGACTCCGACCTGATCGTGATGGGCTCGGCGCCTCGCTGGCGTAGGCAGTCGCGCTTCTTCAGTCCGACCGTCGACTACGTTCTGCGGCGCGCGCCGTGCGAGGTGATGGTCGTGGCGTACCCGCAGGGCGTGCTGGAAGAGGATGCTTCGCTAACGTAGAGCTGTGAAGGCGATCGTGATCGGGTGCGGCCGCGTGGGCTCCAACATCGCAAAGGAGCTCGACCGCGACGGCTGGGACGTGACCGCGGTGGACGAGCGCGAAGAGGCGCTCGGCCGCCTCGGCGAGAACTGGGCGGGGAGCTTCATCGTTGGCCACGGGATGGACGTCGAGGTGCTGCGCCGCGCGGGAATCGAGGAGGCCGACGCGGTCGTGGTCGCCACCGACGGCGACAACACGAACCTCGTCGTCGGCCAGGTCGCCCAGAAGCGATTCGCGATCGACTGCGTCGTCGTCCGGGTCCTCGATCCGGCGAGAGCCGAGTTCTACCGCTCGCGCGGCCTGCGCACGGTCTGCCCGACCTCGAACGCGATCGACGTCCTCACCGACGCAGTCCGCGCGTGCGAGGTCAAACCGCAAGAAGTGAAGGCCTAGCGTGTACGTACTCGTTGCCGGGGGCGGCAAGGTCGGCGCCAACCTGACGCGGCAGCTCATCCGCCTCGGCCACGAGGTGACGCTGATCGAGCAGCGCCGTGACCGCTACGAGCAGCTCGAGGACGAATTCGAGCACCAGGTGCAGCACGGGGACGCGACGGAGATCTTCGTCCTCGAGCGGGCAGGCATCGCGCGGCCGCCGGAGCTGATCGTCGCGGCAACGGGCGACGACGAGGACAACATCGTCATCTGCCAGCTCGCCCGCGAGAAGTACGCCGTCCCGAAGGTGATCGCGCGCGTCAACGATCCGCGCAACCAGTCGCACTTCGACCTGCTCGGGATCTCGCCGACGGTCTGCGCGACCTCCGGGATCCTGGCGCTCGTCGAGCACGAGGTGCCGGAGCACGAGCTGATCCACCTGCTCGAGCTGCGCAAGGAGAACCTGGAGATCGTCGAGGTGCAGATCGACAAGAACTCGCCTGTGGCCGGAAAGAAGGTGGGGTCGCTCGGACTGCCCGAGGGCTCGCAGCTGATCTCGGTCGTCCGCAACGGGGAGGCCCAGATCGCCGACGGCTCGACCACGCTCCAGGCGGGTGATCAGGTGCTTGCGATCCTCCAGCCGGGCAAGGAGGACGAGCTGCGCCGTGTTCTGCTCAAGAGCTAGCGCCGCCGCTTTCGCGGCCGCGCTCGTTTTTTCGGGCGCAGCGCAGGCTGGCGACTGGACGCGGTTCGGATACGACGCCGGGCGGCATGGTGTCGGCCCTTCGTCGACCGGGATCACGGCGGCGAACGTGGGGCACTTGCGGCTGCAGCGAGTTGTCCTCGACGGGACCGTCGACTCCTCGCCCATCGAGGTCGCGGGACTCGTGGTGGTCACGACCTTCTACGGGAAGACGATCGCCCTTGATGCGGTGGGCGGGCACGTGCGCTGGCAGTTCACGCCGCCCGGGTTCGCCTCCTGGGCCGGGAGCTATCGGATCACGAACTCGACGCCCGTGGCGGACCCGGACCGGCGCTTCGTCTACTCGGAGGCGCCCGACGGCCGCGTCTACAAGCTGGCGCTCGCGAACGGGCATGTCGCCTGGTCGGTGGCGATCACTCGGAATCCGGCGCGCGAAAAGCTCAGCTCGGCGCTCAACCTCGCCGGGGGACTCGTGCTCGCGACAACGGGCGGGTACATCGGCGACCAGCCGCCTTACCAGGGCCACGTCGCTGCGATCGACCCTGCGACAGGCCGGCTCGCCTGGGTCTGGAACTCGCTCTGCAGCGACCGGCGTGGGCTGCTCGAGCCGGCCTCGTGTCCGGAGAGCGGCGCGGCGATCTGGGCGCGGTCCGGGGTCGTCGTCGGGGCTACCGGTCATCTGTTCGTGGCGACCGGTAATGGGCGGTATGACGGCAAGACCTACTGGGGCGACAGCGTCGTCGAGCTGTCGGCGGGGGGTGCGTTCGTGCGGAGCTTCACTCCCTCTAACCAGGCCGACCTCAATTCGCAGGACATCGATCTCGGTTCGACGGCGCCCGCGTTGCTGCCCGGCGGATTCGTGGCTCAGAGCGGCAAGGACGCCGCGTTGCGGCTGTTGGACGGCGGGTTGCACCAGCGGCAGTCGCTGTCCACGCCGGGCGGCGGCGGGCTGTTCTCTGCGCCGGCCGAGTGGGGGACATGGCTCTTCGTGTCGGACTTCGGGGCAACGGCGGGCTACCGGCTCTCCGGCGGGCGGTTGCGGCTCGCCTGGCGGCAGCGCTTCGGCGGCACGAGCCCGGTCGTGGCGGGCGGGCTGCTGTACGTCTACGACCCGAGCGGGGGAGCGCTTCGGGTTCTGCGCCCTCAGACCGGCGCGGTCATCGCGACCTTGCCGGCCGGCAGCGGCCACTGGAACAGCCCCATCGTCCTGAACGGCCACATCGTCCTGCCGGAGGGCGACGCGAACGGGCACGACCAGCGTGGCGTGCTGGACTTCTGGCGCTTACCCCGAACCAAGTAACACGGTGTTACGAGGTCCCGGACCGCGCTGCGGCCCAGCTCACTCCCGCCGCGGAAGCTGAATTCCGGCCAGGTGGTCGATCAGCGCCTCGGGCGGTCGGGCGCGATAGGCGATCTCGAGCAGCACCGTTCCGGTCGAAGGCTGCCGGCGGATGCGGCGCAGTTGATGAAGAAGAACGCGAATGCGCTGATACGACGGCTTGGGAAGCCCGAGCCGCTGGGCTTCTGCGCCGACGCGCCGGTTGATCTCGGCATACGGAAGCGTCTTGTCGTCGAGCCGCGCGAGTGCGGCGAGCAGTCGGTGCGAGATCCGAGGCGCGAACGTGAGCACCCGGTAAACGGTGCCGAAGAATTCGTCACGGGACCGTGTCGAAAGCGGTACTTCTGACCAAGTAACACTGTGTTACTTGGTGGGGTAGGCGCCCTACCCGGTCTGGCGGCGACGGATCTGCGGCCCGCGCTGGCCGAGCGCGGCGTACGCCAGCGCCTGCAGCGACTCGTTCAGGTTCCGCAGCTCGTACACGAGCGGCGCCATGTTCTCGCCGGAGTCGAGGCGGCGGTTCATCGCATGGAGCTCCGCGGTCAGCTTGTCGAGCCGCTGGAGGAGCGCCTCGAGCTGGCGGTCGCCGACTTCCCTGCTCTCCATCCCCGTGAGTCTAGAAAGCGCCGGACGAGTAGCGCGCCGGCCAGCACGCCCACGGCGTCGATCGCCACGTCGTACACCGCCCCGTGGCGGCCCCGAACGAAGTGCTGGTGCAGCTCGTCGCTCGCCGCGTAGAGCACTCCGGCCACGAACGCCAAGCCCGTCCGCCCAAGTGCCCGCACGAGCAGATAGCCGAGCACCGCGTACTCCGTCACGTGAGCGCACTTGCGCAGGACGAGATCCCACGTGCCGAGCCCCGTCGAAAGCGAGGGGATCGACGAAAGCCCGAAGATCAGCGCCGCCCACGCGACAACCGGCAGCCAGAGCGAAAACGCGCGGGAGTGCGACATCGCCCGATGATAGGCTCGGCGAAACAGAAGGCGCACGGTCAGGGAACCCGGTGCAAGTCCGGGACGGTCCCGCCGCTGTAAGGGGAGAAGCCCTTCGCCGACACGCCACTGGCCCTCGGGCCGGGAAGGCGGCGGAGGGGGCGCCCCGAGTCAGAAGACCTCCCGCGCGCCTGACATCGAACCCCTCGCGGAAGGAGGATTCGTGTTCAGACGCACCCTCATGGCCGTTCTCGGAGCGGCTCTCGTCCTCGTCGGCCCCGGCCTCGGTCGCCCGGCGGCCACGCCGCACCGCATCGTCTCGCTCTCTCCGACGGCGACCGAGGATCTCTTCGCGATCGGCGCCGGCAAGCAGGTGATCGCCGTCGACAACCAGTCCGACTACCCCAAGCGCGCTCCGCGCACCTCCCTCTCGGGCTTCACGCCGAACGCGGAGGCGGTGATCGGCTACCACCCCGACCTCGTCGTGATCGAGTACGACCCGAACCATCTCGTCGACGCCCTCGCGAAGGCGAAGATCAAGGTCGTCGTCCAACCATCCGCGCATTCGCTCGCGGACGCCTATTCCCAGATCGGCACCCTGGGCAAGCTGACCGGCCATACGACCGAAGCAGCCACGCTCGTCGCGCACATGAAGAAGCGGATCGCCGACCTGGTCAAGGCGGCGCCGCGACCTGCGACCCAGCTGTCCGTCTACGACGAGATCAGCCCGGACTTCTACTCGGCGAGCTCGCGCTCGTTCATCGGCCAGGTGCTCGGCCTGTTCGGTTTGCGCAACATCGCCGATCCGGCCGACGACGGTTCCGGCTTCCCCAAGCTCTCCGAGGAGTACATCGTGGGCTCGAACCCGGATCTGATCGTGCTCGAGGACATCCGCTGCTGCGGTCAGACGATTGCGGGTGTGTCGTCTCGCCCCGGCTGGAACCGGATCACGGCGGTGAAACGGCGCGCGATCGTGCTGATCGACGACTCGCTCGCCTCGCGCTGGGGCCCGCGGGTCGTCGACTTCGTCAAGGCGCTCTCGCTCGCGCTTGGTGCGGTCGAGAAGTAGATGGCGGCGCGGCGAGCATGGGTGTGGGGGGTCGGCGCCTCCGCATTCCTGCTCGCCGCGCTCCTCTGTGGAACAGCGATCGGCCCGGTCTCGCTCGGCTTCGGCTCGATCGTGGAGGCGTTCGCCTCGCACATCCCGCTGCTCGGGTTCAAGTCCCATCTGACGGGCACCGAGAGCGCGATCCTCTGGCAGTTGCGACTGCCGCGGGTGGTGCTCGCGGCGCTCGTCGGCGCGATGCTCTCGGCCGCGGGGGCGACCTATCAAGGGGTTTTCCGCAACCCGCTGGCCGACCCTTATCTGTTGGGCGTCGCCTCGGGAGCCGGACTCGGGGCGACGCTTGCGATCGTGCTCGGCAGCTCCTCGACGAGCGACCTGCTGCCTGTCGCGGCTTTTGCGGGCGGCGCGCTCGCGGTTGCGATCACGTTCATTCTCGGCACGTCCGCCGGCTCGAGTCGCGGCTCCGCGGCGTTCGTGCTCGCCGGTGTGACGGTGACGCTCTTCTTCACGGCGCTGCAGACGTTCGTGCAGCAGCAGCACGCGTCCTCGTTGCAGACCGTCTACTCCTGGATCCTCGGCCGGCTCGACACAGCGGGCTGGCACGACGTCCTCCTGTTGCTGCCCTATGCCGGTGCCAGTCTCGTCGCGCTCCTGCTGCACCGGCGGTTGCTCGACGTGCTGGCGCTCGGTGAGGACGAAGCTGCGAGCCTCGGCATCCGAGTCGCCCGCGTGCGCCTCGTGCTCGTCGCCGCGGCCACGCTCGGGACGGCGGCAGCGGTCGCCGTCAGCGGGCTGATCGGCTTCCTGGGCGTGATCGTGCCGCACACGGTTCGGCTGCTCGCGGGGTCGAGCTACCGGCGCGTGGTGCCGCTCTCGATCCTGGTCGGGGCGGGGTTCCTCGTCTTCGCCGATCTGATCGCGCGGACTGCGATGTCGCCAGCAGAGCTGCCGATCGGCGTCGTGACCGCGTTCTTCGGCGCCCCGTTCTTCGCGTTCGTGCTGCGCACGCGGATGATCGCCTCGTGATCGCGCTCAGGCTCGGTTCGCTGTCTGTCGAGCTCGGCGGAGCCCGTGTCCTCGACGACATCTCGCTGATGGTCGAGGAGGGCGAGTGGGTGACGGTGATCGGCCCGAACGGGGCCGGCAAGACGACGCTGCTGCGTGCCGTTGCGGGGCTTGCCGCTGGACACGGCGAGATCGAGGTCGGCGGGATGACGCTCGCCTCGCTCGGGCGCCGTGCGCTGGCGCGGCGCGTGGCGCTCGTCCCTCAGCTTCCCACGACTCCGCCGGCGATGACCGTTCGCGAGTACGTGTTGCTCGGTCGGACCCCGCACCTCGGCTACTTCGCGACCGAGGGCCGAGGGGACCTCGCCGCGACGGGCATGGCGATGGCCCGACTCGACCTGGCGAATCTGGCCGAGCGGCGGCTCGGCACGCTCAGCGGGGGCGAGCGCCAGCGAGCGGTGCTCGCGCGGGCGGTCGCGCAGGAGGCGTCGCTGCTGCTGCTCGACGAGCCGACCGCCGCACTCGATGTCGGCCGCCAGCAGCAGGCGCTCGAGCTCGTCGATGCGCTTCGCCGTGAGGCAGGGCTCACGGTCGTCAGCGCGATGCACGACCTGACACTCGCGGGCCTCTACGCCGACCGGCTCGTGTTTCTCGACGGCGGGCGGGTCGTTGCGACCGGCTCGCCGCGCGAGGTACTAACGAGCGAGCTGATCGAGCGCCACTACGGCGCCCGGGTCGACGTGATCCTCAACGGTGGCGTCGTCGTCGTGCCGTCGCGCCAGCACACGCGTCCAACCACTTAGTAACACAGTGTCACTTGTCCCTCGGCTTCGGCGGGCACTGGCCGTACTGGGTTCGTGACACTGTGTTACTAGGGATTCGAGACGCCGGACTCTCGAACGCGCCCCGGTCCTATACTCGCCGCGTGGCCACCGCGGCGATTCTCACCATCGGCAACGAGCTCCTCTCGGGCGATGTCCCGAACACGAACGCCTCCTGGCTCGCCAAGCGGCTCGAAAGCCTCGGCGTGACCGTTCGCCTCCTCGTCGCGCTGCCCGACGAGATCGACACGCTCGCGACCTGGATCCGCGACCAGGCGCCCGCCTTCGACTTCCTGCTCGTCACCGGCGGCCTCGGCGGCACGCCCGACGACGTGACCCGGGAGGCGGTCGCCGCCGCGTTCGCGGCGCCCCAGGAGGAGATCGCGGAGGTTGCCGAGCGCCTCCGTGCCCGCTTCACCCGCGATCCCGACTACGTCACCCGCTGGACCCAGCTGCCGCGGGGCAGCCGGCCGTTCGAGAACCCGCTCGGCGGCGCGCCCGGGTTCGTGCTGGAGAACGTCTACGTCCTGCCCGGCCTGCCCTCGGAAATGGAGGCCATGTTCGACTCGATCGCCGAGGAGTTCCGTCGCGGCGAGTCGATCGCGAGCTGGCGGCGCACCTACCGGACGACCGAGAGCCGGATCGTCGGCGTACTCGAGCAGATGGAGGAGCGTCATCCGGCCGTGCTCGTCGGCTCCTATCCGAGCTTCCTTCCGGAGGGGAGCGAGGTCGAGGTGGTCGTGAAGTCGCACGATCGGCAGGCGCACGCGGCCGCAGTCGCCTGGATCGAAGCCGCGCTCGCCGAGGTGACGGGCTAGAAGCCACCTTTTCGAGGGACTACGCGCGTCGTCCGCGGGCGCCGATGGCTAACACATGCGGCGGCGTTGGCTCCTGACGGCTGCGATCGTGCTGGCCACGGTCGGCGCCTTCGTCCTCGTCGCCCTGCAGACCGGGCACGGAGTCATGAAAGCAGCCGCGAGCCCGAACTGGCCCCTGATGGTCGCGGCCTTCGCAATCAGCGCGGGCGTTCAGCCCCTGCGCGCGATCGCCTGGCGCACGACACTTCGCCAGCCGATCAGCTTCCGTGCGATCTACGCGTCGAGCGCGATCGGCTCGTTCCTCGACACGGTCCTGCCCGGGCGCCTCGGCGAGGCCTCCAAGGCCGCCGTGCTCCGCGTCGCCTCGGGTCCGAAGTGGCCTGGCTTTCCGATCGCCGCAGGCAGCCTGCTCTGCTCCCACCTGCTCGAGGCGATCACCTTCGCGCTCGTCGGCGCGGCCTCCGCCTTCTTCCTTCCCTTCCCCTCGTGGGCCCGCGGAGCGCTGATGGGCGGACTCGGACTTGCCGCCGGCGTGATCCTGCTCGCGGTCGTCCTGCATCAACGCATCGGCCACCGCCTGCCGAAGGCGGTCGACAAGTTCCTGGCTGGTGCGGCAGCGCCGCCCTCGGTGCTCGCCAAGGCCGGCGGGATGCTGCTGCTGACCTGGCTCGCCCGCTGGGGCGGAATCCTGCTGCTGCTGAACGCCGTCGGCGTGAAGGCGAGCGCCGCGGCTGCGCTTCTCTACATGATCGTCACGGGGCTCGCGAACACCGCGCCGCTCCTGCCCGGCAACACCGGCGTCTACCAGGGGGCCGCAATCGGGGCGCTGGCGCTCGTCGGCTTCGCCGGCTCGAAGGCAGTTGCGGTGAGCCTCGTTGCGCCAATCCTGGCGAGCGTGGCGACCGCCGCCGCCGCGCTCGTCGGGATCGCTCTGTACGGCGGACGGTTCCTGGCGCTGCCGCGCGCAGCCTTCCACCGGGCCTGAAAAGACGACTGGCGGCCCCCGCTAGCATCGGGGCGTGGCCCGCGTCGCGCCCGATTCCTACCTCGCCGACCTGAATCCCGCCCAGCGGGAGGCCGTTCTCGCCACCGAGGGGCCGCTGCTCGTGATCGCTGGCGCGGGCTCCGGCAAGACGCGCGTCCTCACCCACCGAGTCGGTCATCTGATCACCGCCTGCGGGGTGAAGCCGAACGAGATCCTCGCGATCACGTTCACGAACAAGGCCGCCGGCGAGATGCGTGCGCGCCTGGAGGGACTGCTCGGCGACACCGCGCGCGGCAGCTGGATCCTGACCTTCCACGCCGCCTGCGGCCGCCTCCTCCGCCGCGAGGCGCAACGGCTCGGCTACCGCTCGAACTTCACGATCTACGACCAGGCCGACCAGGTGCGGCTGACGAAGCAGTGCCTGGAGGAGCTCGAGCGCGACCCGAAGCGCTTCGTCCCGCGCGGGATCCACTCGCAGATCTCGAACGCGAAGAACCAGCTCGTCTCGCCGGACGACTACACGAGCCGCGTCGCCTCGTTCTACGACCAGACCGTCGCCGACGTCTACCAGCTCTACCAGCGCCGCCTGCACGACTCGAACGCGGTCGACTTCGACGACCTGCTGATGCTGACCGTCGAGGTGCTGGAGCGCTTCCCCGAGGCGCTCGACCACTGGCAGAAGGCCTTCCGCTACGTGCTCGTCGACGAGTACCAGGACACGAACCATGCCCAGTACCGGCTGCTCCAGCTGCTCGCCGCGAAGCACCGGAACATCTGCGCCGTCGGCGACCCCGACCAGTCGATCTACGCGTTCCGGGGGGCGGACATCCGCAACATCCTCGAGTTCGAGCGGGACTTCGGCGAGACCCGCACGATTGCGCTCGAACAGAACTATCGCTCGACGAACACGATCCTCCAGGCCGCGAACCACGTGATCGCCCACAACCGGGAGCGCAAGGAGAAGAACCTCTGGTCCGACCTCGGCGAGGGCGATCCGGTGCACGTGCTCGAGGTCGAGGACGAGCACGCCGAGGCCCGCTTCGTCGCCGCCGAGATCGCGATGCTCGTCGAGCAGGGCCACAACGGGGCCGAGATCGCGGTCTTCTACAGGACGAACGCGCAGAGCCGCGTGCTCGAGGACGTGCTCGTCCGCCAGGGCGTCGCCTACCAGGTGATCGGCGGCCCGCGCTTCTACGAGCGGGCCGAGATCAAGGACCTGATCGCCTATCTGCAGGTGATCGACAACCCGTTCGATCTGGTCTCGCTGCAGCGGATCGCGAACCGGCCGCGCCGCGGCATCGGCGATGCGAGCCTCGCGCGCCTCCAGAACTGGGCGGACGGGAACGGAACGACGCTCTACGACGCGCTCGGCAACGCCGAGGCGGCCGGGCTCGGGCCCGCACAGGCCAGGCCCGCGACGGCCCTGAAGAACCTGCTCCAATCACTCCAGTCCGCCGCGCAGGAGCTGCGCCTGCCCGAGCTCGTCGAGTGGGTGCTCGAGCAGTCCGGCTACCTCGAGGCGCTCCAGGCCGAGCGCACGATCGAGGCGCAGGGCCGCGTCGAGAACCTCCAGGAGCTCGTCGGCGTCGCCCAGGAGTACATCGCCCAGGCGGCCGAGCCGAGCCTCTCCAGCTTCCTGCAGGAGATCTCGCTCTACTCCGACCAGGACGCGATCCGGGAGGAGCAGAGCCTCGTCACGCTGATGACCCTGCACAACGCCAAGGGCCTCGAGTTCGGCTCGGTCTTCATGATCGGGATGGAGGAAGGGATCTTTCCGCACGCCCGCTCGATCGAGGAGCAGGGGATCGAGGAGGAGCGCCGCCTCGCCTACGTCGGCATGACCCGCGCGAAGGAGCGGCTGACGCTGACCCACACGTCCGTCAGGTCGCTCTACGGCAACCGCTCGTACAACCTGCCGTCGCGCTTCCTCGACGAGTTGCCCGAGGAAGGCGTGGCAAGGGAACGCCTCCGACCGGCCTCCTGGTCGGACTACGGCGCTCGCAAGAACATCGAGCCGCGCGCCGAGATCCCGTCGCTGTCGACCGGCGACTCGGTACGGCACGGCACGCTCGGTGAGGGCGTCGTCGTCCGGGTCGAGCCGGGCGGCGTCGTCACGGTTCGTTTCGCGGACGACGGAGCGGAGCGGCGCCTGATGCTCGAGTACGCGCCGCTCGAGCGCATCGCCTAGGCTCCGCGCCCGTGGCTCTCGAGATCCGCAATCCGACGCAGGAGGAATACAGGGCGACGCTCGTCACGCGGGATGCGACGTTCGGCGAGACGTTCAACGAGGCCGACCTCGAGCGCGAGATCGCTTCGATCCCGGTCGACCGGATCCTGGCCGGCTTCGACCCCGGTCCGATCGGGCTCGTCGCGTCGTATGCCTTCGACCTGACGATTCCCGGCGGCGCGCTGCCGACGGCCGGGGTCACCTGGGTCGGCGTCCTGCCGAGCCACCGCCGTCGCGGGCTGCTCACCGAGATGATGCGCCGCCAGCTCGAGGACGTCCACGAGCGCGGCGAGCCGCTCGCTGCGCTGTTCGCCTCGGAGGCGCCGATCTACGGCCGCTTCGGCTACGGCCAGGTCGTGCCTGCGGCCGAGCTGAACGCCGAGCGTGGGTGCGTCCTCCGCGACGACCCGGGCCCGTCGGGCAGCGTCCGCTTGATCACCGCCGAAGAGGCGTTCGAGCTGTTTCCGCCCATCTACGAGCGCGTCCGCCTGACCCGGCCCGGCTTCACCTCGCGCAGCGAGAGCTGGTGGAGGGACCGCCGCCTGATCGATCCCGAGCACTGGCGGCACGGCGCCAGCCACCTCTACTACGCGGTGCTGGAGCTCGACGGCGACCCGGCGGGCTACGCGCTGTACCGAATCGCGGCGAAGTGGGAGGAGGGCTTCCCGAAGAACGAGGTGCGGCTGATCGAGGCGATCGCGGACGCGCCCGACGCCATGCGAGAGCTCTGGCGCTTCCTGTTCGGGATCGACCTCGTCCAGCGAATCCGCTGCTGGCCGTTCGACGTGCACTCGCCGCTCTTCCTGATGGTCGTCGATTCGCGCCGCCTCCACCTCAAGCTGACAGACGGGCTCTGGCTGCGGCTCGTCGACGTGGACGTGGCGCTCCGCAAGCGCTCGTACGCGGGCGAGGGATCGGTCGTGTTGGAGATCTCCGATCGGTTCTGCCCCTGGAACGAGGGCCGCTACCGCGCGGGCGAAGACGCAGGCAGGACCGACGCCGAGCCCGACCTCCGGCTGTCGGTCGCCGATCTCGCCACGGCCTACCTCGGCGACTTCGACTTCGGCGACCTCGCCCGAGCGGGTCGCGTCGAAGAGCTGAGCGAAGGCGCGGTCGAGGGCGCTTCGGCGCTCTTCCGCACGCCCGAGAAGCCGTACTGCCCGGAGGTCTTCTGATCTTCGAGGTGCGGGCCTGCGCAACGCAGGAGGAGTTCGTCGACGCGTTCATGGCGATCGGCCAGTACTTCGGCCTGGAGCCGACCCCCGAGCGGACAGAGCGTTTCCTGAAGCTCCTTCCGCTCGATCGGATGCATGCGGCCTTCGAGGGCGGACGGGCAGTCGGCGGAGCGGGAGCCTTCCCGTTCGAGATGGCCGTCCCCGGCGGGTCGGTCGGTTGCGCCGGCGTCACGGTCGTCGGCGTCTATCCCACGCACCGCCGCCGCGGCGCGCTGCGGGCGATGATGCACGCCCAGCTCGACGACGTCCACGAGCGCGGCGAGCCGATCGCCGCCCTCTGGGCATCCGAGGAGACGATCTACGGCCGCTACGGCTACGGGATGGCGTCGCTCTGCGGCGAGGCGAGCGTGCCGCACGAGTACGCGAGCTTCGCCAGGTCGGGCGGGCAGGCGGGCCAGGTTCGCCTCGTCACCGCCGAAGAGGCCGGTGAGGTCATCCCCGGGATCTGGGAAGCGGTACGCGCCGTCACGCCGGGCATGTTCTCGCGCAGCGCCGACTGGTGGGAGTTTCGGATCCTGGCCGATCCCCCCGACCGCCGAGAAGGCGCTGGGCCGAAGCGCTACGTCCTGCACGAGCTCGACGGCCGGCCGCAGGGATACGCCATCTACCGACATCAGCCAGGCTTCGAGGGCGGCGCGTCGACCGCGACGCTGAACGTCGGCGAGGTGGTCGCGGCCGACGGCGCTCCGACGGCCGAGCTCTGGCGCTACCTGCTCGACATCGACTGGACGGCGACGGTCAGAGGGCAGTTGCTTCCGCTCGACCATCCGCTCTTCTTCCTGCTGGCCAACCCGCGCCGGATGCGGTTCCGCATGGGCGACGCCTTGTGGGTGCGGCTCGTGGACGTCGAGGCTGCGCTTTCGGGCCGGGGCTACGCGGCCGACGGCTCGGTCGTCTTCGAGCTCGCGGACGAGTTCTGCCCGTGGAACGAGGGCCGCTGGCGGCTCGAGGGCGGAACTGCGTCGCGTGTCGAGGAGGAGCCGGAGCTCCGGCTCGACGTGCAGGCGCTCGGCTCGGTCTATCTGGGCGGCTTCACGTTCGCCGAGCTGGCCCGCGCCGGGCGGGTCGAGGAGCTCCGCGAGGGCGCGCTCGCCCGGGCGGATGCGATGTTCCACTCGGATCGAGCTCCGTGGTGCCCCGAGATCTTCTGATGCGCGTCTCGGAGACGATCGAGGTCGCGCGTCCGCTCGACGAGGCCTTCGCGTACGTCGCAGATCTCTCGAACAGCGCCGAATGGGACCCGGGAATCGCGGTGGCGAGGAAGCTCGGCGAGCGCGAGTACGAGCTGATCGCCGAGTGGCGCGGCAAGCGGATCCCGTTCCACTACCGGGTGACGGAGCTCGACGAGGGTGGCCGGGTCGTAGCGGTAGGCGAGGGTGAGAAGGCGCGCTCGGTCGACACGATCCAGTTCGAGCGGGCAGGCACCGGCACGAGAATCACCTGGCAGGCGCAGATCAGCCTGAAGGGCCCTCGCCGACCGTTCGGCCTGCTCATGTGGCCGCTCTTCAAGCGAATGGGCGCAAAAGCCCTCGCCGGCTTGAAGGCGACGCTCGACGCCCGAGGCTAGACTTCCTCCAACCGGGGCGGTTAGCTCAGTTGGGAGAGCACCAGCTCGACAAGCTGGGGGTCACTGGTTCGAGCCCAGTACCGCCCATTCAGTCGTTGTCACAACTACGACGAATGTGCCTACCGCCCCGCCGGCCGCCCGCGCCGAGACCGGCGAAGCCGAGGCCGCACCGGCGCGGGCGCTCTCTGAGCCGGAGCGGGAGGCGGTGCTGGCCGAGCTGCATTCGCAGCGGTTCGTCGACTGCTCGCCGGCCCAGATGCCACGCTGCTCGACGAGGGCCGCTACCTGGCCTCGGAACGGACGATGTACCGGCTGCTGGCGGCTTGCCACGGCGGCGTGCGGGAGCGGCGCGACCGACTCACCCATCCCGCGTACAGCAAGCCGGAGCTGCTCGCGGAGCGGCCGGACGAGCTGTGGTCGTGGGACACGGATGGACCAGATTCAGGGGGTCACGTCAAGTTACGCCTTGACGACTCGCAATCTTTGCTTGGTATCCGCGGGGACGTCCGAGCCTCCAAAGCCCTGAGGCTTCGATCTCGGTGAGTAGTCGGCATCGGTCAGTTCGCCCCTGCCGAGAAGAGGCCCGAACGGGTCCAACCTGCTGAGGCGCAATGCGGCGAGCGCCGCTCCAGCGAGAACGAAGCCCTCAACCAAAGACCACGCGACGCCGATCACGCTGCAGGCAAGCGCGAGGCCAACGACCACGGCGAGCAGCGCTCCCGCGTAGACAGCCCCGGCGATGCGATTCCAGTGATGCCGCCACGACCGCGCACCGACAAAACCCGCCGGTTTGGTGTAGTCCCACGTCTCACGGGCACGCGAAGCGGTGTCAGTCAATGCTTTGGTGTAGACGCCGTGTAGGAACAGATCAAACATGACCTCGGGCAGTAGCAGTCCAGCAAGGACGACGGACCGCCAGCCGCCTCGTTTCACCGACCAGACTCGTTCGAAAGCAACAAAGCCCGAGAGTGACACCCAGAACCACGACCAGGGAATCGAGCCGTTCGTGACCCACGCGAATGTCATCACGGTCAAGAAGAAGGGGACGAAAGCGACGGCTGCGTAGGTCATCAGTTGTCGCCCGATATATGGCAAGGTCCGACGCGTCACTCCATACGCCAAGAGGTTTTCGATCGCGCCGCGTTGCCAGCGCAAGCGTTGATGGAACAGGCGGGCAGTCGTCGGCATGAGCTCGGTGCCCACGGTGCACGCCTTCGGCGAGACACAGCGGTATCCCAGGTGCTTGAGCGCGAGTGTCAATTCGTTGTCCTCGGTTAGGGCCGCAACGTCAAAGACGCCTGAGCCGGGTGGCAACTGGCCGGTAGACCGGCCGCGCTCAACGTCGCGAAGGGCTCTGACCGAAAACAGCGTTGCGGTGCCAGTGAGCACGTCTGCACGTCCCTTCCGGCGACCGATCTCTCGGGCATACCGAACGTACTCGTTGTTTTGGAGGTGGGCGAGGAAACCTTTCAGCGGGTAACCGAGAAAGATGCCGCCGACGCCCCCTACCCGGGACCCATCGCCCTCTGGCTTGCGTAGGGCCCGTGCCGCCTCGGCGATAAAGCCGGGCGATAGAGACGTGTCGGCATCCATCATCAACACCGCGTCATTGTTGACGTGCTCCCCGCCCGAGTTGACAGGCTAGGCCGCGATGTTTTGTAGATCTTCCCACGTTTCCTTGACCTCGTAGGGCGTCTTGTAGTCGAGCCGCGAGTGGGGCCGGTGGTGGTAGCGATCGACGTAGCCGCCGATA
>JBBQTQ010000044.1:0-21163 GCA_038213135.1 Gaiellales bacterium | reverse complement strand
GGCGCGGATCTCTCGCTGAAGCTGATCGAGGCGCAGAAGCGAATCGACGAGCGGCTCGCGACGTGGACCTCGGATCTCGAGCGGATCGAGCAGAGCTTCAGCGACGAGTTCGGCCGGATCGAGGGCCGTCAGCGCCAGCTCTTCAAGGATCTCGAGGCGAAGCTGACCCACGATGTCGAGCGGCTCACCTCCGAGAGCCAACAGCAGCACGCGCAGATCATCAAGCTTCGTGAGGATCTCGCGCGGGAGATCAAATCGTCGCTCGAGGGAGCCGCCGCCGAGCTCGAGACGCACGCAGGGGAGCGACGGCGTGCGCTGCACGAAGTGGCCGACCGACTGCGGAAACGCGAGCGCGAGCTGACGGAGCAGATCGAGCGCGAGCAGGCCGAGGCGGCCCGGCGGATCGAGTCCTCCTTCTCCGATGTAGAGCGCCGACAAGTCGAGGCGCTCGAGCGGAGCGTGCGGCGCGAGTCGGCGCGCCTCGCCGAGGCGGCGGCGCTCCAGTTCGAGGGAGTGCTCAAGGAAGCGCGCGAAGACGCCGCCCGCCGGCTGTCCCGCGAGCTCGAGCGAGCGGTGAACACCTTCGCCCGCGAGGGTGAGCGCGTCCTCGCACAGCGCCTCGCCGAGCTCGGCGAGTCCGGACTGCAGCGCCTGGTTCGTGCCAAGGCAGGGTCAAACTTTCCCCAGGAGGGTTCGTCTACATGAGGGCGAACCTGGGGAGGCCGTGAGCGAGATGACGATCGCCGAGACGGAAGGGAACGACCGCTCGAAGGTCGAGAGCTGGCGCTTGCACGTGCTGATCGAGGCCGGCTATCCGCTTCGCTGCCGGCACGAGCTGGCCGCCGAGATCCTCCTCTAGCGACACCGCAGTACCATCGTCTCGGTGAAGGTCGAGGCGATCGAGTACGGCGACCGGCGGGTTTTTCGCGTCTCGGCTTTCAACCGTGGCATCGCGTCCTGGCTGACGCGGCTGCCGACGGTCTGGATCGAGGGCGAGGTGACCGAGCTCCGGCGGCAGGATCGCTGGCAGAGCGTCTTCTTCACGCTCAAGGATCCCGAAGACGGCGCGTGTCTCTCCGTGGCGATGCCGCGCGGGCAGTTCGACGGCCTGCGGCTCGACCTGCAGAACGGCGAGCGCGTTCACGTCTACGGGCGGCCGGAGCTCTGGGAGAACCGCGGCGAGCTGCGCTTGCGCGCGCTCTCGATCGAGCGCTTCGGGCTGGGCGAGCATCTGGCGGCGCTCGAACGGCTGAAGCAGAAGCTGGCGGACGAAGGGCTGTTCGCCGCGGCGCGCAAGCGGCCGCTGCCACGGCTTCCCCGGCGGATCGGGCTCGTCACGGGCAACGACGCAGCCGCGAAGCGGGACGTCGTCATCGGCATCACCACGCGCTTCCCGCCGGCGCGACTGCTCATCGCCGAGACGTATGTGCAAGGCCCGCGGGCTGCGGCGGCGATCGTGGAGGCGCTGCGCCAGCTCTGCGAGCAGCCGGAGATCGACGTGATCGTCGTCGCCCGCGGCGGGGGCAGCTTCGAGGATCTGCTCCCATTCAGCGACGAGCGGCTCGTGCGGGCGATCGCCTCGTGTCCGATACCCGTCGTCTCGGCGGTGGGTCACGAGCAGGACACGCCGCTCTGCGATCTCGCCGCCGACGTTCGCGCATCGACGCCGACTGCGGCCGCGCGGCTCGTCGTGCCGGATCTCGGCGAGCTGACCGACCGGCTCGACCGGGCTCGCACCGGGCTTGCGCGCGGCGCGCGTCGGTTGCTCGAGCGGCGCGCCGAGCATCTGGAGCGCGCGCACGAGCGCCTGCGGCGAGCACCGGCGCTCGCGGTCGAGAGACGCCGTGCCTCACTCCTCCAGGTCGCGGGCCGCCTGCGGACGCTCTCACCGCGCGCGACGCTCGCGCGCGGCTACGCGATCGTCCGTGCCGGCGAGGAGATCGTTCGCTCGGCTGCCGCGGTGGCGCCGGGGGATCCGATCGCGGTCGAGGTCGCAGAGGGCGTGTTCCGGGCGCGTGTCGAATGACGTTCGAGGAGGCACAGTCGGAGCTGGAGCAGATCGTCGAGCGGCTCGAAGGCGGGCAGGCCGGGCTCGACGAGGCGATCGCGCTCTGGGAGCGCGGCGAGGAGCTCTACCGGCTCTGCGTCGACAAGCTCGACGCCGCCCAGGGGAAGATCGAGGAGCTGGGGCGTCGCGCGGACGAGACGAAGCCCGCGGAACCTGCTTAGAATCCGAGCGTGGCCGAGCCTCCTCCCGATCTGATCACCAAGGTTCCGCTCTTCAGCGGGCTCGAGCGCAAGGAAGTCGAGCAGCTCGCGAAGAGCTTCAAGGAGCGCAACTTCAGCGCCGGCGAGCCGATCGCCAGCGAGGGGCAGCGCGGGATCGGCTTCTTCGTGATCGAATCGGGCACCGCGAAGGTCACGAAGGACGGCAAGGAGCTCGCGACGCTCGGGCCGGGGCAGTACTTCGGCGAGATCGCGCTGATCGACGACGGGCCTCGCACGGCAACCGTGACGGCCGACTCCGATCTCCGCTGCTGGGGGCTGACCGCCTGGGAGTTCAAGCCGATCGTCGAGACCAACGCCGGCATGGCATGGAAGCTGCTCGAGCTGATGGCCAAGCGGCTACGCCAAGCCGAGCAGCGAGCCGGCTAGCTTCTCGCCCAGCTCGACGAGATCCTCGGTGGCGCGCTCCGGGCGGCCGCTCAGCTCGTGCATTTCCGCTCCGGCGAGTGGCTCCACGATCTTGCCGCCGAAAACGACACAGCGCACCCCGGCTTCGCGGCAGCGCTCGAGCACGGTGGCGGGAGCTTTGCCGCGCCCGGTCGTCCGGTCGACCGTTCCTTCGCCCGTGACGACGAGCTCGTAGGGGCTGGGGTCGAAGCCGAGTAGAGAGAGCACGAGCGGTGCCCCGGGGAGCAGGTCCGCTCCGAGCGCTGCAAGTGCAGCGCCGAGTCCTCCGGCAGCGCCTGCTCCTGGCAAGTCCGCGTACGGCTCGAGCTCGTCGATTGCGGCCAGCCGGTCGGCGAGCGCGTCGATCTGCCTCGGCGCCGCTCCCTTTTGAGTCGCAAAGAGTCGCGCGGCGTCGAGCAGCGGGACGTCGACGTCGCAGGCGACGCGTGTCGGCGACGGCAGCTCGTGGAGCACTTCGCGGAGTCCTGCGCCGCCGTCGACGGTGGCGGTGCCGCCGAGCGCGACGACGAGATCCGTGGGCCGGCCTACCGCACGGATCAGCTCGCCGAGTCCGCGGCTGGACGCGTTCATCGCGTCGAGGTGCGAAGGGTCGAGCGGAATCGCTTGGGCCGCCTCGATCGCTGCGCCGCCGCCCGGAAGCGCCAGCCAGCGCGCACGTCGGGGCCGGCCGAAGGCGTCGAGTACCTCCGTCTCGCGCCACTCGCCGCCGAGCGCGGTCTGGAGCGCCACGAGCGTCCCCTCGCCGCCGTCCGCGACCGGCAGCGCGTGAGCCTCCACGCCTCCAGCCGCAAAGCCTGCGACGAGCGCGTCGGCCGCCGCCGCGGCGCTGAGGACGCCCTTGAGGCTAGCCGGGCACGCCAGCGCGCGCAGGCTCGGGCTCCTCGAGTGGCTCACGTTCGTCGGCGCGCTCCTGTGCCTCCGCGGTGCCGGGCATCCCGCGCAGGATCGCGAACGACAGCCCCTCTCGCGCCAGGAAGATCAGGCCGATGCCGATGCCGACCGAGGCCTCGATCGCCTGCAGTCCGAAGCCGAACGCGACGCCGTCCGCGTAGGCGACGCCGTAAGAGACGAGCGGCACAGCGATCGCCGCCTGCAGCGCGCCGATGTTGCCCGGCCAGAGCGGCACGATCGTGACGACGTTCATCACGAGCAGCACGAGCCCGGCCGCCGGCAAGGACAGGTGGATATGGAACGCGAGCATCGCCGTGTACACCGCCATCAGTTGGCAGAACCACCCGAGGAACTGGAACGAGATGGCGGCGGCCGCAGGCAGCGGACGGTGCATGACGCCGAGCCCCTGGCGGGCCATCGCGACGAGCCGGCGAACCGCACCCATGCCGTCGAGGCGGCGCCGCGACTCGCCGTGATGCCTCGCGCTCGCGAACGCGAAGACGAAGAGCCCGACGCCAGCGACCACGATCACGAGCAGGCTCGTCGAGGCCCAGGCCGGGATCTTGGCCGTGATCAGCACGAACAGGATCAGCGAGACGACCGGGACGAGATCGAACACGCGATGGGCAAACACCGTCCCGACGAGCGTCGCCCAGAGTCCGCGCCGAGGCGGCAGACGCCGCCGGATCACGGCCACGCGCGCGAGCTCGCCGATCCGCCCGGGCAGGATCGCGTTCGCCAGCAGCCCGACGCAGAAGGCCGAGAACGTGACGCGATAACCCGGACGTGGCGCGGGCATCGCCTCGTCGATCACGAGCTTCCAGGCGATCGAGCGCGAGACGATCGAGGCCAGGTTGATCCCGATTGCCGCGACGACCCACTCCCAGCGAACCGCCTTGAACGCCTCGCCGACGATGCGCCAGTCGGGTCCGCGCCAATAGAGGAGCGCGCCGGCGCCGGCGAGGACCAGCACGACCACCACAGCGCGGACACGCCGGTTGCGCAGGAAGGCCCTCAAGCCGCGACCTGCTCGTAGACGCCGGCAAGCCGCCGGCCGATGTCCTCCCAGGAGTAGCGCTCCGAGGCCAGCCTGCGCGCGGCGACGCCGGCGGCCGCCCGCGCGGGCTCGTTGGCGAGCAACTCGACGAGCGTTTCGGTCAGCGCGGCGGCATCGCCCGGCGGAACGAGCCGGCCGACCTCGGGCGTCATCACCGCCCGGTAGCCGGCGATGTCGGAGGCGACAACGGGCGTTGCGCAGGCGAACGCCCGCGTCAGCACCATGCCGAAGCTCTCCTGACCGGTGGACGGAGCCGCGAGCGCCTTCGCCCGCAGCAGCTCGGCGGTCAGCTCCTCGTCGGTCAGCCAGCCGAGCACGTCGATACCCGCGTCGGGCACGCGCCCGCGCGCGAGCAGGAGCCGCACGGCCAGCGGATCGGCGCCGACGAGCCGCAGCCGGGCGCCGGTGCGCCTGTGGATCTCCGGCCAGGCCTGAAGCAGCACCGGCATGCCCTTGCGCGGGTCGTGCCGGCCGATGAACACGATCGTGTCGTCGCGGTCGGCCGGCTCGGCGACCTCGGGGATCGCGACACCGTTCGGGATCACCTCGTACTCGCTTCCGGGCAGCCAGCGCTTGGCGGACTCCCGCGCCTGCTCCGAGGCGGCGATCCGGTGGTCGATCCGTTCGAGCAGGAAGCCCCACAGCGGGACTCCGTACCTCATCCAGCCGATAGCGCCGGCGGCGTGCCAGGTGGCGACGATCGGGCAGCGTGCAACGGCGAGGGCGGCGACGCAGATCGCCGGCGTCATCGGCTCGTGCAGGTGGAGCACGTCGAAGTGCTCGCGCTCGAGCGCCTTCCTCATCCGCAGGTGCGTCGTCGGGCTGAGGACGAGGTTCGGCAGCGAGCGGTTGGCCGGGACGATCACCGTCCGCCCGACCGGGATCACGTCCGGGGGCGGCTCGCCGTGCCGCCCCGAGCGTGGATGCAGGAAGCGGGTGAACGTCCCCGGCGGGTCGTTGCCGATGATCGTCCGCGTCTCGATCCCGAGCGCGTTGAGCGTGCGCGACTGGTGCTCCGCGTGCTCGCCCACGCCGCCTCTGAAGGACCATGAGAACGGGACGACGATGCCCACCTTCACCGGCCGAAGTCTAAGAACGAGGGGCCGCCCCTGCGGGCGGCCCCTCGGAAGAGCGCGGAGAAGCCTCTCCGTTTACGCGTGCAGATTGACCTTGATCGAGAAGAGCCGGCGGCCGGAGATGCCTCCGAGCACGCTCTCGCCCTGCTTGCGCGCCCGCACGAAGATCGCGATCAGACTCTGCCGCGGACTGACCGGGAACCCGGCGAGGGTGCGGAAGTCGAGCTCGGCATAGCCGTCGGCGCCGGTCGGCTGCTCCGGCGGGATCGAGAGCTGGTTGAAGGGCACCGCCGTGGCGTAGACGAGAGCGCCCTGGACGGGCCTGCCACACGCCGTGACGTGATAGCGCACGATGATCTGCTGCGTCCCCGCGTGGACGACGTCGGGGCTTGCCTGCTGCTGATCGATGATCAACCGGGCCGGGGGAGTGATGCCCGTCACCAGGGCGGCACCGGTGCCCGCGGGACAGCCGTTCGCTGCCGGCGTCGGCGGCGGGGGCGGCGGGGGCGGCGGCTTGGTCGCCGCAACGATCACCGCAGTCGGGACCGACGACGCGAAATCGGAGCCACTGGCGTTCGTGGCCTGCACCTTGAAGCGGACCGTGTTACCGACGTCCGCCGAGGTCAGTGTGTAGGTGGCGCCGTGCGCGCCGGCGATGTTCGAGCAGCTTCCGCCATTCTTGTCGCAGCGGGTCCAGAAGTAGTTGTAGTCGGTCGGGCTGTTCTTCCAGCTGCCCTTGTCACCTTTTAGGACCTGGGCTTCCTGAGGCGTACCCGAAATCTGGGGCGGATCGACGTTCTGGGGCGGTTTCCCCGCGGCTGTCGTGGTCGTCGTCGCAGTCGTCCCAGTCGTCGCGGTGACCGACGCCGCCCCGCTTGCCGCGAAGGCGACAGCCATACCTGCCATCAGGGTCAGCACGCTCGCAACGACCCTGACGAAGGGTCTGCCGTGCCTCGATCTTCTGATTCTGGACATCGAAACCTCCAACGTTGACGGTTCGCTTTGTGGACGTACCCTTCTCCGACCCGCTTACAAACCTGTGTAAGACTCGCCGCGTGGCACGAGCCGGGCTCGCGGAGCTGCACACGCATCTCGGCGGCTCGGTCGCCTCCGACATCCTCTGGAGCCTCGCGCACGAGCAGGGCATCGCCCTGCCGGTCAAGGACTTCTGGGAGTTCGACCGGCTCGTCACGGTCTCCGATCCGCGAGGTGTCGAGAACCTCGACGCGCTCGACGCGATCTACCACTGGACGGAGCTGATCCAGTCGAGCCCGCTCGCGGTCGAGCGCTCGGTACACGGGGCGATCGGCGGCGCCTACCGCTCGCAGGGCATCACCACGCTCGAACTGCGCTTCAACCCCATGAAGCGCAACCGTGGCGGCGAGCGCGATCTCGACCACATCATCCTCGCCGCGATCCGCGGCCTCGACCGCGCGAGCCTCGAGTACCCGCAGGTGCGCGCCGGCCTGATTCTGATGATGGACAGGACGTTTGACGCGAGGCAGAACGAGGTGATCGTCGAGAAGGCGATCAGCTGGGCGTCTCGCGGCGTCGTCGGGATCGACATCGCCGGGCCGCGACCCGACGGCGCCCGCTACCCGTACGCCGCGCTGGCTCCCCTCGTCGAGGAGGCACGCGGGGCCGGGCTCGGCGTGACGATCCACGTCGGCGAGGAGGGCGGCGCATACGGGCTCGAGGAGATCGGAGAGGTCGTCGAGACGCTGCGGCCCGAGCGGATCGGGCATGGGATCCTCGCCGCGCGCGACCCCGAGCTGATGGCGGCGCTCCGCGAATCGGGCGTCGTCCTCGAGATCTGCCCGACCTCGAACCTGCTGACGAAGGCGCTCGCGGGCGAGGACGAGGTGCGCGACACGGTGCGCGCCTTCGTCGAGCACGGTGTGCGCTTCACGATTGCCACGGACGGGCCGGAGATGATGCGTACCCATCTGCGCGACGAGCTCGACCTGCTCGTCCGGATCGGGGCGCTCGACGAAGAGGAGTTGCAGGAGGCCAACGCGCGCGGCCACGAGGCCAGCTTCGTCGGCCGGTCGCTGACCGTTACTCGCTGACCGGCTTCGTCGCGACGAGCGCGAACTCGGCCGGAACACGTGGGTCGTACTGCCGGGGCCGCTCCTCGTCGCGGAACTCCTCGAGGCGCCTGACGCCGAGTCCCGTCCCGGCCAGCCCGTTGACGAGCTCGCCGAGCTGCCACGGGCCGGCGAAGTAGTCGCCACGCCAGCGCAGCGACGCGGGATCGAGGCAGACCGCGACTGGATGGGTGTCGTGGAGGAGCAGCTCGCCGCCAGGGCGGAGCGAGGTCGAGATCTGAGAGAACAACGGGTCGAGCTCCCTGACCTCGGCGAGCAGGCCGCCGTCGCCGTAGACGAGGTCGAAGCGGGCGCGGAGCAACTCGGCGGGCAGCGCTTCTAGCTGGGCTCGCAGGAACACGGCGTTGGGCGTCCGCCGCCGGGCGACCTCGAGCGCGTCTTCGGAAAGGTCGACCCCGGTGACGAGGGCGCCGAGGGCGGCGAGCTCGCCGGCTGCCTCGCCGGTGCCGCAGACGAGCTGGAGAACGTGTCGGCCCGTCAGGTCGGGCAGCAGCGCGCGGATCCGCTCGGCGATCGCCAGCCCGTCGCCGCCGGCGCGGCTCGCGTTCCATGCGCGCAGGTTCGCGTCGGTGGGCTCCATCAGGCGAGCAGCGAGAAGCCGCCGTCGACGACGAGCGTCTGGCCGCGAATCATCTCCGCCCACGACGAGCAGAGGAACGCCACGGCGTCGGCGACGTCCTTCGGCTCCACGAGTCGGCCCGCAGGCGTTCGCTCGAGCGAAGAGGAGAGCATCTGCTCGCGGTTCGGGAAGTGGTCGAGCGCGTCCGTTTCGACGACGCCCGCGGAGACGGCGTTCACGCGGATGCCTCCCGGGGCGAGCTCGACGGCGAGATAGCGGACGAGCGCCTCGAGCGCCGCCTTCGACGTGCCGACGAGGATGTAGTTGTCGAGCACGCGGGTCGAGCCGAGGCTCGAGATCGCGACGATCGACGCTCCCGGTCGCATCGCCGGCGCTGCTGCTCGCACGAGCGAGAGGAAGGCGCGGGCGTTCGCGTGCAACGTCCAGTCGAAGTGCTTGTCGGTCGTCTCGAGGGCCGGCCGGATCACCCCGGTCGCGGCCGCGTGCACGAGCACGTCCAGCGGCCCGAGCGCCTCCACCTGCTCGAGCACCCGAGCGGAGGAGACGTTGCCCCGCAGGAGCACGGGCTCGGCTCCGAGCGAGCGGATCTCAGCGGCGGTTTCCTCGGCCGCAGTGTCGTTGCGCAGGTAGCCGATCGCGACCCGCGTCGCGCCGAGCTCGGCGAAATGGCGTGCGATCTCGCGGCCGATGCCCCGCGAACCGCCGGTGACGAGGACGGAGAGTCCCTTGAAGGTCACCGCCGCCGGGGCAGCGGCTCGTCCGCCGGCGCGGCGCTCGGGATCTGCGTCCAGCCCTCGCGGTCGCGTGCCACCCGCGGGCCCTCGTCCGCTTTCGAAGAGGCATGGCCGAGCCGGTCGAGGAGCTCCATCTTCTCCTCGCCGTAGCGTCGCGCGGGGTGGTCGGCGGCCAGTCCATCGATCAGCTCCCGGACCCGCGCGCGCAGCTGGTAGGCGAAGTGCGGCGTGGCCGGGCCCACGAGTTCGTCGATCCTCTCGATGAGCGGGTCGCGCACGCGGCGAAGCCTATTGAATGCAGGCGTGGCCGCGAGGCTGTACGACGAGCACGCCGACCTCTACGACCTCGCGTTCGAGTGGGACATCGAAGACGAGGTGGACTGGCTACTGGCTCGCTTCGGGCCGGGTTGCGCCAGCGTGCTGGAGCCTGGGTGCGGCAGCGGACGAGTGCTCGCCCGGCTCGTCTCGCGCGGGCTCGCGGTGACCGGCGTCGACAACTCCCCAGGAATGCTTGCCGCTGCACGCAAGCGGTTGGGCGACGACGCGGAGCTCGTCCAGGCGGACATCGCCGACTTCGACCTGGGCAGGCGGTTCGACGCGGCAATCTGTCCCATCAACACGCTTGGGCACCTGACCCGGGACGATCTGCCGAGGCACCTGGGGTGCATGGCCGCGCACCTCCTACCGGGCGCGCGCTATCTCGTCCAGCTCGACCTCCGCGACCCGGATGAGCCGCCACCCGAGGCGCGGCCGTGGGAGGTCGAGCGCGCAGGCGTCCGCGCCCGGGTCGAGTGGTCGCCGGGGCCGATCGACGGCGGTGTGGAGCGGCAGCGCTCGCGCATCGAGGTGCTGACCGGCGAGCGCAGCGGCGAGGTCGTCGAAGAGGAGCATCCGATGACCGTCTGGACGCCCGCGGCGTGGGCCGCCGCGATCGCGGTCTCGCCCTTCGAATACGCGGCGGTCTACGACGGAGACCGGCCGGAGCGGCCGCGCGTCGAGCCCGGCGGCGGCGGGCACCTCCTCTGGCACGAGCTGGTTCGCTGAATGCGCGGCGTCTCGCGCGTCGACGCGATGCTGCTCGGCACGGTCCTGATCTGGGCCTTCAACGTCACGGTCACGAAGTACGTGCTGACGCACGGGTTCCAGCCGCTGGCGTACGGCTCGATTCGCTACGGCGGCGCCGTGATCCTGTCCGGCGTGATCGCCTACGGACTCGAGGGCTCGTTCCGGATCGGCGAGCGGCGAAGCCTCGTCCGGCTCGCGGCGGCGTCGGCGATCCTGCTCGGCAACCAGGTCGCGTTCGTCTACGCGCTGAAGCTCGCGAGCGGGACGACGGTTGCGCTGATCCTGGGGACGACGCCGATCTTCACTGCGCTCGTCTCGTTCGTCGTCGGTCTCGAGCGCCCGACCGCGCGACTCTGGGCGGCGGCGTTCGTCACCTTCGCCGGAGTCGCGCTCGTGGCGCTCGGATCCGGCGGCGACGTCACGGCCCATCTCGGCGGCGACCTCTGCGCGATCGGCCTTGCCTTCAGCTGGGCGTGCTACTCGGTCACGCTCACGCCGTTGATGCGGAGCTACTCGCCCTACCGGGTCAGCGCGGTCGTGCTCGCGGCGATGTCGATTCCGCTGCTCGCGATCAGCTCGCCTCAGATCGCGCACCAGAACTACGGGTTCCACTGGCTCGTCTGGCTCTGCCTCGGCTTCGCGATCGTCGGGCCGCTCGTGCTGACCAACATCCTCTGGTTCAAGGCGATCGACCGGGTCGGTCCTTCGCGCGCGACCGTCGTCGCTAACCTGCAGCCGTTCCTGGCCGCGATCTTCGCCTGGCTGATCCTCTCCGAGCACATCGGCGGCCTGCAGTTCGCCGGCGGCGGTCTGATCCTGGCTGGCGTCCTTCTGGAGCGGGCGCGGCGCCGGCGACCCGTGCCCATGTCGGTCGACTAGGAGGCTAACCTCCGGCCCGTGAGGTCGCGGCTCGCCCGCACGCTGCCCGGGTACCAGCACTCGCTCGGCCGGGTGCTCGCGGTCTACCTCGGCGTCATGTTCGCGATGTTCCTGGCCGCGCTCGACCAGACGATCATCGCGACGGCGCTACCGCACATCGTCTCTGACCTCGGTGGCGTCGCGAGCTACTCCTGGGCGATCACCGGCTACCTGCTGGCCGCGACGGTCGCGGCGCCGCTCGCGGGGAAGCTCGCCGACGTCCACGGCCGGCGAACCGTCTTCCTGGCGGCGATCGGCATCTTCGTCGTGGGCTCCGCGCTGTGCGGCACCGCGCAGGACATGACCCAGCTCGTCGTCTTCCGGGGCCTGCAGGGCCTGGGGGCCGGCGGAATCTTCCCGCTCGCGCTGGCAACGGTCGGTGGGATCGTCCCGCCGCGCGAACGCGGTCGCTACCAGGGCCTCGTCGGCGCGACCTTCGCGGCCGCCTCGATCGCCGGGCCCGCGCTGGGCGGCTTCCTCGTCGACCAGGCGAGCTGGCGCTGGATCTTCTACGTCAACCTGCCGGTCGGCGCAGTCGCCTTCGTCCTCGTCGCCCTGACGCAGCCTCGGGAGGCTCGCCGCGCCGGACGCTCCGTCGACTACCCGGGCGCGGTGGTGCTCGCCGGCGGCACTGCGGCACTCCTCCTGGGTCTCGTCTGGGGTGGCCGCGACTACGCCTGGGGCTCCGCCGAGGTGATCGGTGCGTTCGCGGCCGCGGCGGTCTTGCTCGTGGTCTTCGCGCTCGTGGAGCGGCGCGCGCGCGAGACGATCCTCCCGTTCGTGCTGCTGCGCGCGCGGCCCGTAGCGGTCGGCCTGGCCGCGACGCTGCTGGGCGGCATGGCACTGCTCGGGACGATCGCGTTCGTTCCGCTCTTCGTCCAGGGCGTGCTGGGGAAGTCGGCTTCCGCCTCCGGGGTCGTCGTGACGCCGTTCCTGATCGCCGCTGCGGGGGCGAGCGTTCTCTCGGGCGCCTGGGTCTCGCGCAGCGGGCGCTACAAGGCGAACGCGTTGCTCGGATTCGCGGTGCTCGCCGCGGCGCTGTTCCTGTTCTCGCGGATGAGCCTCGGCACGACGACCGGCCGCGCCGCGCTCTACGCGGTCTTGGCGGGCGTTGGGCTCGGCCTCGTGATTCAGGTCCTCGTGCTCGTCGTCCAGAACGCGGTGCCGGCGGGGCAGATGGGCTCCGCCACTGCGCTGATCCAGTTCGCGCGAACGATCGGCGGCACGATCGGGGTGGCGGTGCTGAGCGCGATCGTCAGCGCCGGCCTCCCGCCTGGACGGGTGCCGCGCGCCGCCGAGCCGCAGGCGCTGCCGCCGCTCTTCCGCGCGGAGCTCGCCGATGCCATGCGGCCTGCGTTCCTCGTGGCCGCTGGGGTCTGCGTCGCGGCGTTCCTGCTCCTCGTCTTCGGGCTCGAGGAGCGGCCGCTGCGGCGACGCCTCGAGGTGGAGGGCGGGCTCGAGCCGACCGGGTAGGTTCCCGCGGTGACTCCGCTGCGAGAGCGGCTGGCGAGCAAGCCCGAGGGCTACCGCTTCACCATCGGCCGGATCCTGGCGATCTACGCGGCGTTGATGGCAGCGCTGACGCTCGCCGCGCTCGACCAGACGATCGTCGCAACGGCGCTGCCGCGAATCGTTTCCGACCTCGGCGGGCTCTCGAGCTATTCGTGGGTCTTCACCGCGTACATGCTGACGACCACCGTCAGCGTGCCGCTCTACGGAAAGCTGGGCGACATCTACGGGCGGCGGCCGCTCTTCGTCGCCTCGATCACGATCTTCCTGCTCGGCTCGGTCCTGTGCGGGTTGGCGCAGAACATGATCGAGCTGGTGGCGTTCCGCGCCATCCAGGGGCTCGGCGCCGGCGGCCTCTTCCCGCTCGCCCTGGCAACCGTCGCGAACATCGTGCCGCCGCGCGACCGCGGCCGCTATCAGGGGCTGATCGGCGCGACCTTTGCGGCCTCGTCGATCATCGGGCCGGCGATCGGCGGGCTGATCGTGGACAACACGAGCTGGCGCTGGATCTTCTACGTCAACCTGCCGGTGGGCGTCGTCGCGCTGGTCGTGATCGTGATTGCGATGCCGAAGCGCGCCGCACGGCGCGAGCATTCGCTCGATCTCGGCGGTGCGGCGCTGCTCGCGGCCGGCACCGCTGCGCTCCTGCTGGGGCTCGTCTGGGGCGGGCGCCAGTACCCGTGGGTCTCAGGTGAGGTGCTCGGCTCGCTGGCGGGAGCCGCAGGTCTGCTGGCCTTCTTCGCGCTCGTCGAGCGTCGCGTCCCCGAGCCGATCCTTCCCTTCGAGCTGCTGCGGCGTCGGACGGTCGCCGCGGGGACGGCCTGTATGGGGCTCGTCGGGATGGCGATGTTCGGGACGATCACCTATGTCCCGCTCTTCGTGCAGGGGGTGATCGGCACGTCGGCGACATCCTCCGGCGTCGTCCTCGCCCCCTTCATGCTCGGCGCGGTCGGGACGAGCATCCTCTCGGGCCAGTTCGTCTCCCGAACAGGTCGCTACCGGCTGAATGCGCTCGTCGGGCCCGTGTTTCTGTGCGCGGGTCTGCTGCTCCTCTGGCGGATGGGCGTCGACACGACGAACGGGGAGGCGGCGCGGAACATGGTGATCGCCGGGATCGGCCTCGGCGCGATGATGCAGATCTTCGTGCTTGTGGTGCAGAACTCGGTGCCCGTCAGCTCGATGGGCTCCGCGACGGCGCTGACGCAGTTCTCGCGCTCGATCGGCGCGACGCTCGGCGTGACGGTGATGGGCGTGATCGTCAACCAGGGATTGCCGGGCGGAGTGCGGGGCAACAACATCGCGCATCGCCTTCCGCCGGCTCTCCGCGCCTCGCTCGCCAGCGCCTTGCATCCGGCCTTCCTCGCGGCCGCGCTCGTCTGCGTGCTCGTGCTCGCGATCGCAGCATTCGGGATTCGCGAAGTGCCGCTGCGAAAGGGCTTCGAGGAGGCGCCGCTCGTCGACGAGCTGGGCGCCTCTTCCGGTGATGCTGCCGAGCTTGTAGGTCGCTAGCACCAAGCCAGCGGCCGCGCTCGTCCGCAGGCCAGGCTGGTTGCCTGGTCAAGGGCGAGGGTGGCCGCTGGCGCCGCGTGCTGGCGGGCTAGGAGCCGGCGAGTATCGCTGGATGGGGCGCCAGCTAGGGGGTCGTGATGCGCGTCGTGAACTCGCCGGCGATCCGCGAGGTCACGCGCACCTGCAGCTGCCGCTCGCCACAGACCATGTAGCTCGCCTGGCCCGCTCTCGGCGGGACGATCGAGGTCCCATCCGGCAGGGAGAGCGAGACCCTTGTGCCGGGCGGCGCGCGATCGATGCTGACCAGGAGCTCGCCGTCGCGCGGTGTGTGCAGCAGGCGTGTCGCCGTGTAGAGGGCGGTCGCTCGCTTGTGGTGCCCGGGGTCAGGCGGGCGGAACGGTGTCTGCTTTCCGATCGGTGCGTGCCAGGTGGCGAGCGCCGGTCCCTCCCACGGGTCGAGCACGTCCGCCTTGACCGCCGCGAGCGCGCCGACGTCGGGATAGAAGCCGAGATCCGCGTTCCAGGCCGCCGGTCGCCAGCTCGGCCAGCTCTGGCGCTGGAAGTTCAGGAGGCGGTAGCTCTCGGCGAAGGCCTCGCCGGGGTTCTGGAGGTAGTGGATTCCCTCGTCGCCGGGGAACGCGGTGCCGGCGGCCTGCCGCGCGCAGACACCCTCGTATGACGCCCAGCGCTTGCCGCCCCAGTCGAGCGCCGGCCACGGCGCGTTGTCGCGGCTCGCGGCGACGTGGTGGCCGTACTCGTGCGCCAGGATCGTCTCGACGCTGACGCCGTTCGGCAAGTCCGACCCCGGCGCGACGATCAGCCTTTGGGCCGGCGAGTAGCAGCCCGCCGCATCTCCGCTGCCGCAGACCTGCTTGATCTCGGCGAGCGGTGCGATGTAGACGCTGACTCCGCCGAGCTCGGGCCCGTGGTAGAGCTGGGCGAGGAAGTCGGCGGTGCGCTGGACGAGCGCGGGCTCGACCGGGTAGGCGTCCGAGACATAGACGCTCAGTGCCTCACCGCTCTGCGCGATCGTCGAGCCGCCCCAGCGATCGGGGGTCAGCCGGACAGGGCCGACGGCGTCCGTGAAGCTCGCCGCGCCGCCCTGGATCTCCGCCGTCGAGGGGAGATCGAGCGGGGCGCCCGCTGAGGCGTCGGCCGTCCCGGCTAGCGTGAAAAGCAACGCGCCGAGCGCGATGAAACGCCGCCCTCTCCCCAGCGGGCCTCCCCTCCCTTCTCGCCTCATAGCACTGTTTCGCCGCGGGAGCAATAGATGGAAGGGCGGTAAGATCAACACGATGCCCGACCAGGACTTCATGCCGCTCGAGGGGTGGGACCATCTCGAGCTCTGGGTCGGGAACGCGAAGCAGGCGGCGTTCTTCTACGAGCACGCCTTCGGCTTCACGCGCACGGCCTACTCGGGCCCCGAGACCGGCGTGCGCGATCGCGCCTCGTACGTGCTCGAGCAGGGCGAGATCCGGCTCGTGCTGACGAGCGCGCTGCGTGACGATCACGAGATCGCGCGCCACGCCTGCCGCCACGGCGACGGCGTCAAGGACATCGCGCTGCGCGTGCCCGATGCCGCCGAGGCGTACCGGCAAGCCGTCCAGCGCGGTGCTCGGGGCGTCCTCGAGCCGCAGACGATCGAGGACGAGTTCGGCCGCGTCGAGCTGTCGGCGATCGCGACCTACGGCGACACGATCCACACCTTCGTCAACCGCAACGACTACGCCGGGCCCTACCTCCCCGGCTACGTCACGCAGGGATCCACGAACGGCGCGGGTGGCGTTGGCCTGCAGCTGATCGACCACTGCGTCGGCAACGTCGAGCTCGGCCAGATGAACGAGTGGGTCGAGTTCTACGAGCGCGTGTTCGGAATGACGAACATCATCCACTTCGGTGACAAGCAGATTCACACCGAGTACTCGGCGCTCATGTCCAAGGTGATGTCGGACGGCTCGGGGAAGGTGAAGTTCCCGATCAACGAGCCCGCCGAGGGCAAGCGCAAGAGCCAGATCGACGAGTACCTCGACTACTTCGACGGGCCGGGCGTGCAGCACATCGCGCTGGCGAGCACCGACGTCGTGAAGACCGTCAAGACGCTGCAGGACCGGGGCGTTCTCTTCCTCGATACGCCCGACGCCTACTACGAGGACGCGCTCGAGCGGGTCGGCGAGATCGGCGAGTCGTGGGACGACCTGCGCCGGCTGCGGATCCTGGTCGACCGCGACGAGGACGGCTATCTCCTGCAGATCTTCACCAAGACCGCCCAGGATCGCCCGACCCTCTTCTTCGAGGTGATCGAGCGTCACGGCGCGCGCGGCTTCGGCGAGGGCAACTTCAAGGCGCTCTTCGAGGCGATCGAGCGCGAGCAGGCCCTGCGCGGCAACCTCTAGGAGCACGGGGGAAACAGCCGGTTTCCCCCGTGAGCCCCCTTCCCAGCGGGTAGCCGCGTTTCTCGCGGGGTGGCTCCGCCGGTTGCTCGAGGTCTAGCCTTCGCTTATGGGTCCGCAGCGGCGCATAGCCCTTGTCTCTGTCGGTGCGGCTGCAGGCCTCGTTGTCCTGAAGCTCGGCGTGGGTCTCGCGACCCATTCGCTCGGGCTTATCTCCGAGGCGGCGCACTCAGGGACGGACCTCGTAGCCGCGCTACTGACGTTCTTTGCGCTCGGTGTCGCGGGGCGGCCTGCAGATCGCGGCCACACGTACGGGCATGGCAAGGCGGAGCACCTCTCGGCGTTGGGCGAGGCGACGATCCTCGTCGGCCTGAGCGTCGTCGTCGTCTGGCGGGCCCTGACGAATCTGCTCGGGAATGGACACTCGCGGGTGCATCCGACCTGGTGGGCGCTCGCCGCGATCGGTGTCGTGATCCTCGTCGACCTCTCGCGGGCAAGGGTCTCGTCGCGGGCCGCCCGGCTCTATTCGAGCGAGGCGCTGCGGTCGAACGCGTTGCATTTTGCGACCGACTTGGCCGGGTCGGTGGCGGTGCTGGTCGGGCTCTTGCTCGCACGGCAGGGCTATCGCGACGCCGACTCGATCGCTGCGCTCTTTGTCGCGGGCCTCGTGCTGCTCGCCGCATCGCGCCTGATGCGCCGGAATGTCGACGTGCTGATGGATCGGGCACCCGCGGCCGCGTTCGACGCGGCGCGCGAGGCGATCGCCGAGGAGGTGCCGGGGGTGACGTTGCGTCGGCTGCGGCTTCGCCAGGCGGCGGGCCGCCATTTTGCGGACGTGGTGATCGGCGTCTCACGCGGCGCGGCCGTGGGCCAAGGTCACGCCGCCGCCGATGCGGTCGAGGAGGCCGTGCAGCGCGCGCTGCCGGAGAGCGACGTCGTCGTGCACGTCGAGCCGGAGGAGGGCGACGGCGCTCTGCGTGAGCTTGCGCAGGAGGCGGCTCTGAGCGTGCCGCGCGTGCGCGAGATCCACAACGTGAGCGTGCTGGACGTCGACGGCCGCACGGAGATCTCTCTGCACCTGAAGCTGCCCGGCGACCTGACGCTCGACGATGCCCATGCCGTGGCCAGCGCAGTGGAGCGGGCGATTGCCGATGCACTACCCGAGGTCGACGACGTGCGGACACACCTCGAGCCGCTGAGCGAGGTATCGGCCGTGCGGCAGCCACAGGCTCGCGAGATCGAGCGGGCGACGGAAGCCGTTCTCAAGATCGTCCGCGACACCGCCGGCACCGCTCCGCGCGAGCTGCGGTTCCTCGAGACCGACCAGGGCCTGATCCTGTTCCTGGCGCTGCCCCTCGACCCGGACGCACACCTCGACGCGGCGCATGCCCTGGCGAGCGAGGTCGAGGAGCGGATCCGACGCGAGCGCCCGGAGGTCAGCGAGATCATCGTCCACACAGAACCTTGATGCCTTTTCGACGAACGAAGCCCGCGCAGCGGGCTTAGGTGAGTCGCGGCCGTTACAGATGTTTCAGTGTTGGCGCACTTCTCTCACACCTCTGTGCACTTTTTCTGGGTACGCTCGATCGCATCGGGGCGGGAGGTGGGTCTCCCTGCTAGACGCGTCTACCTCTGAGGACCAAAGCCGATGAAGCTCTGCATGTTCACGCCCAGGGAGCTCGCGCTCGAGCGTGGCTGGCCGGGGCGGATCGAGGGCGATCGCGTGATCCAGCTCGCGGCGCAGACGCTGCAGGCGTTCTTCAGCGGCGGTGGCACCGCCCGCGAGCATGCCGAGTACGCGCTCGCCGAGGTCGACTTCCGCGCGCCCATCAAGCAGCCACCGTCGATCCGCGACTTCTACGCCTTCGAAGAGCACGTCCGCCGCGCTCGGGCGTTACGCGACCAGCAAGTGCCGGCGGAGTGGTACGAGCAGCCGGTCTTCTACTTCTCGAACCCGACCGCGGTCTACGGCCCCGAGGAGGAGATTCCCTGGCCTGCAGGGTCCGAACAGCTGGACTACGAGCTGGAAGCGGCCGCGATCGTCGGCGTCGACGGGCAGATCGGCGGCTTCACCGTCATGAACGACTGGTCGGCGCGCGACCTGCAGCGATCGGAGATGCGAGTCGGGCTCGGGCCGGCCAAGGGCAAGGACTTCGCCACCAGCCTCGGGCCGGTCGTCGTCACGCCCGACGAGTTCGACGGGTCAGCAGGCGAGATGATCGCGCGTGTCAACGGCGAGGAGCGCTCCCGGGGCAACCTGCGCGACCTCTACCACCCGTGGCCGGCGATCGTCGCGCACGCCGCGCGCAACACGAAGCTCCTGCCGGGCGAGGTGCTCGGCTCCGGGACGGTCGGCGGAGGCTGCATCCTCGAGCACGGCGACGGCCGCTGGCTGGAGCCCGGTGACGTTGTCGAACTCGAGATCGAGGGGATCGGCGTCCTGCGCAACCGCGTGGGGGCCGCGAACTACTTCCGAGTAACCCGCACGACATAGTTCGGCCCGCTGGCCGAGACGACCTCGACCTTCACCATCGCGTCCTCGAACGTCGAGACCTCTCCCGAGCCAAGGTCGAACGCGGCGCTCCAGAGCGGACCGCAGGCTGAGGCCCGCGAAGGGTCGCTCGGCTGCGCCTGCATGACATGGACCGCTCCTTGCGCGTTGAACACGTCCGCGCGAACGGTGTAGACGAGCACGCCCTTGTCACAGAGATCCTTGTCGACGCCCAGCGGTTGGCGAACCTCGACCGCGTAGAGGAAGCTGCCGGTGACCGGGACGATCACGAGCTTGTTACCGCCCGGGGTCTCGAGCGGGGCGAGCGTGGTCTCGACCGTGCCGGGCGCCGTGACACCGACGATCTGCGCGGGGTCGATCCAGCCGAGCAGCCATTTGTCCCAGCCGAGCTCGTCGTGGTTCGGCGGCGCGGTGTCCATGAGCGACCAGGTGCCAACGAGCTCATGAGTGTCCTGGCACGTCGGGCACGCTCGGCCGTAGAGGTCGGAAAGGCCCATGAGGTGGCCGATCTCGTGCTCCATGAACTCCGCGAGCAAGCCAGCAGTGTCGACGCTCCGAAAGTTGCCGTTGCCGACGACGCCCCAGCGCAGCTCCTTTCCATCCGCGACGATTCCGCGGCCCGGCCACCGTCGGTAGAGGAGGATGTCGAGATTCGGACCGGACGCCTCCGGCCCGACTGCGTAGATCGAGTCGACCTGAGAGAAGTCGACGGTGGGATCGAGTGTGCGGACGATGTCGCTCATCAGGTCGTAGATCGCCTGCGCGGGGCAGCAATGCGAGACGCCGTATGAGGCGACGGGACGCGGCATTCGCACCCAGTGGTCGACGGTCGTCAGGTCGAAAGAGAGTCGTCCGTACGAAGCCGTGGCGAACCACTGCGGCGCGGCCCTGAAGATCGCGTCGTAGAAGGAGACCGGACGCGTCGCCGGCGCATCGGAGAAGTCGATCGGCACGAGCAACGTCCGCAGGTGGCCTGTCCCGGGCAGGAAGTAGGGGTCGGTCTTCGGTCCCCACTCGCCGACCCAGGGGTCGTCGACCGCACTGCTGTTGTCCGCGAACCCCGGCTTGTCGAGTGAAGGCGAGAAGCCGCCGGTGGCCGGAGGCGCCGTCGGAGCCGGTGGGAGTGGGGGAGCCGGCACGGTGCAGCCGGCGGCGGCGAGCAGAGCATTCAGCTTCGCCTGCTGCCGCCTCACGAACGCAGCGCGCGCCCTGGCCGCCTTGTGCGTCTTGAAGTAGGCCTTTCGCTCGGCGGGGATCTTCAGCCGGTAGGCGGTGACCGCGGCTTCGCGCTGAGTCTTCTGGGCTGCCGTGCAATCGGCATTCGGGCTCGAGCCGAAGGAAACTCCGACGCCGAGCAGCCCGAAGAAGACCGCCGCGACCCCGATGACTGCCTTCACCCCGTGGTCAGTATCCTCCTTCCGTGCCGACCTATCAAGTCCGCGGCGAGGTTCCGCGTAAACGGCACATCCAGTTTCGCGACAACGGGCTGCTGCTGACCGAGGAGGTCTTCGGCCTCGAAGGCTTCTCCGGCAACGAGTCGATCCTCTACCACCTCCAGTCGCCGTGCCGGATCCGCGAGCTCGGCTCCTTCGAGCCGATCGAGCGCGAGGAGTGGGTGCCAGACGCGCACGCGCATCGGCACTTCAAGACGATCGAGGTCGAGCCCGCCGGCGACCCGCTCACCGGTCGCCAGCTCCTGATGTGGAACGACGACGTCGAGATCTCGCTCTGCCGCCCCACCGAGCAGATGGACTACTACTACCGCAACGGCGAGGGCGACGAGTGCATCTTCGTCCACGAGGGCCAGGGGACGCTCGAGACGATCTTCGGCGAGCTGCCGTACAAGGAGGGCGACTACGTCGTCATCCCGCGCGGCACGACCTACCGCTTCCGGCCGGTCGGAGAGCAGCGCTACCTGGTCTTCGAGACCCCCGGTCTGATCGAGATCCCGCGCCGCTACCGCAACGACTGCGGGCAGCTGATGGAGCACGCGCCGTTCTACCACCGCGATATGCATCCGCCGACCGAGTTGCAGACGCACCGCGACCGCAGCGACCATACGGTCAAGGTGCGGGTGCGCGACGGGTACCAGACCTACGTCCTCGACTACCACCCCTTCG
>JBBQTQ010000043.1:0-21181 GCA_038213135.1 Gaiellales bacterium | reverse complement strand
CCTTCGCCTGGCTCCACCAATTCAAGCGGCTGCTCGTCCGCTACGACCGCCGAGCCGAGATCCACGAAGCCTTCCTCGCCCTCGGCTGCTGCCTCGTCTGCTTCAGAAGACTCCGGCCGTCATTGTGATTCGAGTTCTAAGCCTCGGCCGGCTTCTCTTTCGCCGCCAGCTCTGCCTTGATCCGCTCAATGTGGCCGTTCAACTCGCGCATACGTGCGTCGTAGCGTTCCTGGTCCCTGCGACGCTCATCAGAAGTCCGTCTCTTCTTCGGCATCGTCGTCTCCGTTCGGGTCGAGGATGTTCACGATAGTCGTCGTGTTCCGTAGATATCTGCGAAGGCTCCCGTCGCAGCGATCAAGCTCGGCAGCCGCCCCGTGGGGATCACCCCCGGCGAGGGAGCGGTCTGGGTCGCGGTCGACTGACGAGGGCCGTGACCTCGACCTAGATGCTCGCCCGGGAACGCGCGACCCTCGTCACCGGCGCACGCCGCTCGAAGTAGCGCATCGCCGCCTCCCCGAGGGCGCGGGTTCCGCCATAGGCGATCGCGCCCTTGACGGCCCAGCCGGCGACCGGGACGAGGCTGAGCGCCTCACGCGCGAGCGCCCGGAACCCGAGCCCGCCGCCGATCACGCCGAGCAGCTCGGGCAGCCGCTCGCGGTCGATCTCGAAGCCGTAGGCGTCCGCGATCCGGAGCACGAGCCGGACCTCGTTCAGGGTCAAGACGGGCATGTCGGCGCCCGGCACCCAGCTCGCTGCGCCAACGACGGCGTTCTGTCGCGAGAACCTGGCGATCAGCAGCTGGCAGACCGGGCGGCGCAGCACGGGCAGGCGGGCAGCGAGCGGCGTTCCGCGCTCGCCGAGCACGGCCGCGAGACGGCGCGCGATCTCCTCGACCGGAAAGCCGGCGCCGCCGGAGACCTCGACCACGTCCGTCGCCTTCACATAGGGCAGCGAGCGCGGCTGCGCCGAGGCAGAGCCCGCGACAACGGCCACGATCGGCACCTTCGCCTGCGCGGCCTGCTTGAACGTCCGTACGTCGTCCTCGTCCGGATCGCCGGCGAGCACGTAGACCAGCGCCGCCGCCTCTTCGACCGGGCCGTGCTCGCGCACGGTGTCGGACACGCCGCCGCGCGCGAGCTCGCGGCGCAGCACAGTCGCGAGCTCCTTCGCGCCGCCGACGACGAGCGGCTTGTCCTCCTCTGCGGCGACGCGGATCTCCTTCAGGATCCCGAGAACCGCCCGCGGGTCGAGCGGCAGCTTGTCGCGAACGGAGACCACTAGCCGCGGGCGCGGCCGCGCGCGTAGATCGCCTGCAGCATCCCGAGCGCGAGCAGGTTCGCGACCATCGACGAGCCGCCGACGCTCACGAACGGCACCGGAATGCCGGTGATCGGCGCGATCCCGATCGTCATCCCCACGTTCACGAAGACCTGGAACAAGAACGCGAGCACGATGCCACCCGCGGCGATCGCAGAGAAAGAGTCACGCGCGACGGTGATCACCTTCAGGCCTCTCCAGACCACGAGCAAGTAGAGCAGGAGCAGCACCGCGGCGCCGAGGAAGCCGCGCTGCTCGGCGAGCGACGCGAAAACGAAATCTGTCGCGTGCTCGGGCAGGAAGCTCAGGTTCGTCTGCGTCGCCCCGCTCACACCGCGGCCGTGGATCCCGCCCGCGCCGACGGCGATCGTCGCCTGCGCCTGGTTGTAGGTCGCGCCCTGCGGGTCGGAGTTGGGATGCAGGAAGCCGGTGATCCGCTGCTGCTGGTAGCTCTTGAGGACAGGCAGGCCGGCGGCGGGCAGGGCCCAGAGCACCGCGACGGCGAGGCCGACCGCAAGCCCGGCCAGGATCCCGAGGTGCAGCCAGCGCGTGCCAGCGACGAAGAGGACGGCCATCAGCGCGGCCGTGTAGACGAGCGCCGTCCCGAAGTCGGGCTGCAGGAACACGAGCCCGACCGGGACGATCGCCAGCCCGACGGCCTGCAGCAGCGTCCTCATCTCCCCCACGCGCTTGCCGCGGTCGGCCAGGAAGCCGGCGAGGAAGAGGACGAAGAAGAGCTTCCCGAACTCGGACGGCTGCAGCCGGAAGAAGGACAGGTCGATCCACCGCTTCGAGCCGCGGGCAGCCGTGCCTGCCAGGAAGACGAGGATCATCGCGCCCAGCGTGGTCGCGTAGAGCACGTGCTTGTAGCGGCGGAAGAAGGCCGGATCGACGACCAGCATCGCGACGAAGCCGACCGCGCCGACCGCCATGAACACCCCCTGGCGGATCAGGAAGTGGTTCGGGTCGCCGGTGACGTCGCCGTGCGTGACGCCGGAGATGATCCAGAGTCCGTAGCCCATCAGCGCCACGGTCGCGGCGAGCAGGATCCAGTCGAGCCGGCGCACGAGCGAGACCGGAACGGCCAGCTCGCGGCGCCGCTGACGCGCGGCCGAACGGGAGGATGCGTAGTCGAGGGCCATCAGTTCATCAATCGGTCGGCACCGTTCCGAGTTGCCCGCCGTGGGCGCCGAAGTAGTGCTCGAAGACCTGCAGCGCGGCCGGGGCCGCCGCGGTCCCGCCGTGGCCGCCGTTCTCGATCAACGCGCAGACGACGATCGTCGGGTCGTTGGCCGGCCCGTACCCACACCACTCCGACTGGTCCTCGATGTGTCCGCCCGGATAGCCGGGCAGCGCCACGACCTTCTCCGCCGTGCCGGTCTTCCCGGCGATCGGGATCGGGAAGTTGCCGAAGACGCCGAACGAGGTTCCGTTCGGATCGTGCGTGGCCAGATAGAGACCGTCACGCACCACCGCGAGCGCGCTCGAGTCGACGCCGCTCGGCTGCGACGCGGGCGGCTCGAAGCGGCGCAGCACGGCCGGCGAGGCGCCGTTCGCGCCCGGCTGCTCGACGTCGGCGACGACATGCGGCGTGACGAGCTTGCCGCCGTTCGCGATCATCGCGTAGAGCCGCGCGAGCTGGATCGGCGTCGTCTCGAGATCCTTCTGGCCGATCGCGAGCTGGATCGAGTCACCCGGCTTCCAGAGGCGGTCGATCTGCCAGCAGCAGGGGTCGGTCTTCTTCGTGTAGGTCGAGTCGCGCCACTCGGGGGTCGGCAGCAGGCCGGTCGCCTCCGGACTGATGTCGACGCCGCTCGACGCACCGAAGCCGAAGCGGCTCGCCCAGGCCTGGAGAGGGTGGCCGCGGTCGGCCGGGAGCCCGTAGAACCAGTACCCCAGTTGGTAGAAGTAGGTGTCGCAGCTCTGCGCGAGCGCCTCGGGCAGGGTCATCGGCTGGTCGATGTTCGGGTTCCAGTTCTTGAAGACCTGGCCGTGACCCGTCTGGCCTCTCACGGTGAAGGACGCCGTGCAGGGGAGCGTCTGGTACGGCGAGATCAGGTGCTCTTGCATCGCCGCCAGCGCCGTCACCGGCTTGAACACCGAACCCGGCGGATAGAGGCCCTGCGTGACGCGGTTCAGGCCGGGGTAGTTCTTCTCGGCGGCGACCTTCGCGTTCAGGAGCGGCGCGAGCAACGTGGGATCCGTGCGGCCGACGTAGACGCTCGGCTTGAAGGTCGGGTTCGAGGCCATGGCGAGCACCTCGCCGTTGCGCGGGTCGAGCGCGACGATCGCCCCGCCGTTCGAGGCCCAGCGCCCGTCGGCGTGCGCGAGCCGGATACCGTACTTCAGCGCGCGCTCGGCGACTCGCTGCAGGCCGATGTCGATCGTCAGGCGGATCGCGGCGCCGGGGACCGCCTGCTGCTGCGGCGTCAGCGCGCTCTTCGGCCGGCCGAGCGAGTCGACGCGAAGCTGGGCCAGGCCCGGCGTGCCGCGCAGGTACTTGTCGTAGCTCGATTCGACTCCTGCCTGTCCGATCCGGTCGGAGGCCGTGTAACCCGTCTTGCCGAGCTCCTTCAGCTGCACCGGCGAGATCGGGCCGACATAGCCGAGCAGCTGCGCTGCGAGCGCCTGCGAGTTGTAGTGGCGCAGGTAGGTCTGGCGGATGTCGACCCCACGGAACTGCGACTGGTGCTCGTAGATGTAGGCGACCTGGTCGGGGTTGACCGACACCTTGACGACGACGGGCGTCAGCGGGTCGAATTGCCGGGCGCGGATCTTCGCGAGTAGCTGCGGCATCGGCACGTGCAGGACGTCGGAGAGCGACTGCAGCTCGGTCGAGCGGCCGACTCGCTTCGGCAGGTCGGCCGGCCAGAGCTCGACCTGCGTGCCCGGCGTATTCGTGACGAGCACGGCGCCGTTGCGGTCGAGGATCGGCCCGCGCGGGGCCTCGATGCTGACCGTGCGGAGCTGGTTGTTCTGCGCCTGGTTCAGATAGTGCGAGCCGGAAAGGATCTCGAGCGACCAAAGCCGCAGGAAGAGCACCGCGAAGGCGACGATCGCGAGCCCCCCGAGCATCGCGACGCGCACCGCGGTTCGTGGCGTCAGGAGGTAGGGCTCCTCCACGCGCGGGTCGGGCGGCAGGAAGCGCGGCAGCCTTGCTCTGGAGCCGGTGCTAGCCAATGAGGCTCACCTCCTGCGTGCGGTCGCCGCGCTCCAGCGGGCGCAGCAGGCGCCGCGCGAGCCGGTGCACGGGCCAGGTGAGCAGCAGGTTCAGCGCGATGCCCTGGAAGAGCGAGTCGAGCAGCACGGCACGCGCGGGTGCCGGCTGGCCGAGGATCGCGTGTAACAGAAGCGTTCCGAGCGCGTAGACGAACGTGACGACGGCGACTGCGAGGAACGGCGCATGCGTGCGGTCGCGGCCGGTCGTCTCGCCGTAGCGGCCGATCCAGTAGCCGAACACAGTCAGGAGCAGCGAGGTGACGCCGAGCGTTCCGAGGTTGGCGGTGTCGACGATCAGGCCGGCGAAGAAGCCGGCGACCGCGCCGGCGATCGAGCCGCGCAGGAGCGCGACCGAGACGAGCGCCACGAGGAGCAGGTTCGGCGTCCCCCCGAGGATCTGGACGTCGCTGAAGACGGACGTCTGCAGGATCGCGGCGAAGAAGACGAGCGCGGCCGCCTTGATTGGGTCGAAGAACATCAGTGCGTGGGCGGCGGTTGCTTGGGAATCAGCACGAGCACCGACTCGAGCGAGTTGAAGTCGACGAACGGTTGCACGAGCACCTGCTTGTAGAGGTCGGTGTCCACCTGGCCGACGCTCGTCACGGTCCCGATCGGAATCCCCTTCGGATAGACATCGGTGAGGTTGCCGGAGTGGAAGCCGGCGGTGACGATCGTGTCGCCGACGTTCACGACCTGGTCCTTCGTGACACGATCGAGGACGAGCGCGTCGCCGCTCGAGGAGCCGTGCCTGGCGATCCCGGTTGCCTGCGTGCGGAGATCGAGCCCGGCCGCGGCACTCGTCTCGTCCGTGAGCAGCGTCGCCTGCGAGACACTCTTGGCGACCTTCGTCACCTGGCCGACGAGACCGTCGCCGGTGACGACGGGATCGTGCAGTGCGATGCCCGCATTCGAGCCCGCGCTGAGCACGACCTGCTGGACGAGGTCGGGCGCGCTGCGCGCGATGACTCGGGCGCCGATGCCGCTGAAGTCGCTCGGGAAGCGTGCACTGTCGCGGTAGGCGAGCAGCTTCCGGAGCTGGACGTTCTCCTGAAGCGCGGTCTGGTTCTGGATTACCTGCTGGCGAAACTGGTCGAGCTCCTTCCGGAGCTTCGCGTTCTCGGACTTCGCGTCGAGGAGGCGGCCGAACCAGTGGGCGGCATCGCGAAACGGCCTGGCGACGCGCTCGGCGGCGACCTCGAAGGGGCGCAGGACGGTCGCGCCGGCGCTCTGAAGGCCGTGCAGCGGGCCCCCGTTCGCCTCGCGGAAGTAGACGGTGAGCAGCGCGAGCGAAATCAGGACGAGCACGGCGACGACCACCCGCCGGCGGAGGACGCCTAGTGCTCGGGCGGGAAGAGACGACGGGGCAGCTTGACGCTGAGCGGGCGAACCGAGCGTCGCCACCCGGACTGACCTGTTCCGGGGCACGCTGAACTAGTGTAGGCGAGTCCCCGGAAAGCCGTTAACTAGCGATGGTTGGAGCGCGAGCGGCCGCGACTGCGCTGCGAGCGGTGGATCACCTCGAACTCCTCGAGGCTGCGCCCGGAGCCGACCGCGACGCAGGTGAGAGGCGACTCGGCGAGGTGCATCGGCATCTGCGTCTCGTGCCGGAGGCGCTCGTCGATGCCGTGCAGGAGCGCGCCGCCGCCGGCGAGCACGACGCCGCGGTCCATGATGTCCGCGGCCAGCTCGGGCGGAGTCTTGTCGAGGGTGGTGCGGATCGCCTCGATGATCTGGCTGACCGGCTCCTCGAGGGCGTGCCGGACTTCCTCGGAGCTGAGGATGATCGTCTTCGGCAGGCCGGTGAGCAGGTCGCGGCCGCGCACCTCGGCCTGCACCTCCTCGCGCATGCCGTACGCGGAGCCGATCTCGAGCTTGATCTCCTCCGCGGTCTGCTGGCCGATCAGGAGCTTGTACTCGCGCTTCACGTGGTTGACGATCGCCTCGTCCATCTCGTCGCCGCCGACGCGGAGGCTCTGCGAGACGACGATGCCGCCGAGGCTGATCACGGCGACCTCGGTCGTGCCGCCGCCGATGTCGACGATCATGTTCCCGGTCGGCTCGCCGACGGGCAGGCCCGCCCCGATCGCGGCGGCCATGGGCTCCTCGATCAGGTAGGCCTGGCGCGCGCCGGCGGAGAGGGTAGCCTCCTCGACGGCTCGGCGCTCGACTCCGGTGACGCCGGAGGGAACGCAGACGACGACGCGCGGGTGCGCGAAGCGGTGCTGGTGCACCTTCTGGATGAAGTGGCGGAGCATCTGCTTGGTCACGTCGAAGTCGGCGATGACGCCGTCCTTCAGCGGGCGGATGGCCTGGATCGTCCCGGGCGTACGGCCGAGCATGCGCTTGGCCTCGACGCCGACGGCATGGACCTCACCCGTGCGCTGGTCGATCGCGACCACGGACGGCTCCGAGAGCACGATGCCGCGACCCCGGACGTAGACCAGCGTGTTGGCCGTTCCGAGGTCGACGGCCATGTCGCGGCCGCCGAAGCCGGTCAGAGAATCGAAAAACCCCAAGGCCGGTCGAGTCTACCCCTGCGGGCTCGGGAGGGTTCGCGGCGGTTGAACAGGGGCGTGTCCCCCCGCCGTGTCCCGCAGGTGCAACAAAAGCGTGACTTCCTTTGTAAGCGTCTTGGCATGGGGCCGCGCCGCCGCTACCGTCGTGACCGATGCCTCGCTCGCCACGTGGGTTGATCCTCGGAGCCGACTGCGTGTACCACGTCCACGCGCGGGGCAACCGCCGGCAGGAGATCTTCCGGGACGACTTCGACCGCAGTTCGTTTGTGGCGCTTCTCGGGCGAGTCGTCGCTCGGCACGGTTGGCGCCTGTTCTCCTACGTCCTAATGGACAATCACTACCACCTGCTCCTGCAAACACCTGAGCCGGATCTGCCAGTGGGGATGCACCGGTTGAACTTCCTGCATGCGCAATGGTTCAACACGCGCTACGAGCTCGATGGCCATCTCTTCCAGGGACGCTTTTCCGCGAAGGTCGTCGAGAGCAACTGGCATCTGCTCGAGCTCTGCCGCTACATCCCGCTGAACGCGGTCCGCGCAGGTATTTGCTCGCACGCCGGGGGCTGGCCTTGGAGCAGCTATCGCGCGACCGTCGGGCTCGAGCCGGCGTCGCGCTTCTTGGCGCTCGACTGGCTCGGGGAGTTCGGCTCGACCCGCAAGGCGGCGCGAGAGAGCTTCGCTCGCTTCGTCGCGGAGGGTGTGGCGATCCGCGCGGCGGCGTAGGTGGCTCGTTCGGACCCGGCCGGGGCCTGTCCCCGGGACATGGGCTAACCGAACCCGTAGAGGCCCGGGAAGCGGTCGGCCAGCAGGCGCACCAGCAGGGCCACCGGGAGGCCAACGACGTTCAGGTAGTCGCCGCCGATCCGCTCGACCAGTGTGGCGCCGAGGCCCTGGATTGCGTAGCCGCCCGCGCGCTCCTGCCATTCGTGGCTGGCGACATACCGGGCGATGTCACGCGGAGTCAGCGCACGGAAGGTGACCTCCGTTACCGCGCGATGCAGCTCCTCCCACACCTCAGTCCGCAGACAGAGACCGGACACGACCTCGTGCGTCCGGCCGGACAGCGCCTCCAGCATCGCTGCGGCGTCCCCCGCTCCGGCCGGCTTGCCGAACACGCGACCGCCGCAGACGACCTCCGTATCGACTCCGAGGACGGGGCGCGCGCCGCCCTCCATCGAGCGTGCCTTTCCCGCCGCGTGCTCCACCGGATCGCCCGCGAGCTCCTCGTAGCGCGGTGCCGCCACCTCGAACGGGATCCCGAGCTGCTCCAGGATCGTCCGTCGTTGGGGGGAGGTCGACGCCAGGATGAGAGGCGGCGGCGACGCGCTCACTGCTTGCGCGCCACCCAGATCTCCTCACTCGGCCAGCTCCGCGCCCACTCCGCCGTTACGTGCGAGTAGTACGCGTGCGACTGCGCGCCTTCCGGCGCCTGGATCTCGATCAGCCGCTCGATCGTGAACCCGGTGGTGCGCAGGACGCGGATCCACTCGCCGTGCGACGGATGGAACTCGACCTCATGCGTGTCCGGCCACTCGATCCTGTACGGCCCGAACTGCGGTCGTACGAGGTGATCCTTCACTCCGTCGAGGTCCATGCAGAGCATGGAGAGCGACGAGTTGCGGAGGAAGACGAGCCGGCCGCCCGGCCGGAGAAGCCGCGCCGCCTCGGGAATCCAGCGGGCCGGATCCGCCCAGATCGAGGCGCCGTATTCGGAATGGACGAGATCGAAAGAGGCATCCGGGAGCGGGACACTCTCGGCCGCGGACTGGACGAGGGGAAACTCGATGCGAGTCTCGCGCTGCAACCGCCGAGCCGTCTCCAGCTGTGCCGGCGTCGGGTCGACCCCGACGACGCGGGCCCCACGGCGCGCGAGCCACGACGAGAAGTACGCGGTTCCGCAGCCGAGCTCGACGATGTCGAGGCCGTCGACGTCGCCGAGCACGTCCAACTCGCTCTCCGGCGTATTCCAGACGCCCCACGTGATCTCCTCACGCGCCCACGAGCCGGCTGCGGAACCGTCCGTGAACTCGGCGTTCGTCCGTGTCCAGGCCGCGATGTTCTGCTCGAGATCAGACGAGCGCATCGCCGAACCACAGCGCAACCTCGCGCTCGGCCGACGCGGCCGAGTCGGAACCGTGCACGAGGTTGTTCGGCATCGACAGCGCGAAGTCGCCGCGGATGGAACCTGGATCCGCATCCGCCGGATTCGTCCCACCAATCGTTCGCCGCGAGGTGGCGATCGCGCCTTCGCCCTCGAGCACGAACGCGAGCGTCGAGCCCGAGGTGATGAAGGCGACGAGCTCGCCGAAGAACGGCTTCTCCGCGTGCTCAGCGTAGTGACGCTCTGCGAGCTCGCGATCGACCTGAAGCAACCGGGCGGCGCGCATCGTCAAGCCGCGTCGCTCGAAGCGCACCAGGATCTCGCCCGCGAGACGACGCTCCATCGCGTCCGGCTTGATCAGAATCAGTGTCCGCTCCTGCGCCACGGAGCGGGAACTCTACTCGGGCTGGCGCCGCAGTTTGCGCCTCGGTGCGCGCACGGGCTCGTCGAAGAAATCGTCGAGCGGGCCCTCCATCGTGTCGGTGATGTCGATGTGCCCGCGCCGCACGATTCCGGCCTCGCAGAACGGGCAGACCTGCCACAGCGGCTCGAGCGGCGCCTTGCAGTTCACGCAGGCCTGCTTGAGCTTCGTCGTGCAGACGGGGCAGATGAGGTAGGCGGGATCGACCTCGGCGCGGCAGACCGGGCAGTGCTCGCGGGCCCGGACGCGCTGCTCCATCGCGCGGATCTCGAGCTCGCGCTCGCGGACGTCCTCGAGGTACTCCGGGGGGCGGAAGAGCATGTAAACGAGGGCGCCGATGAACGGCGGCACGAGGCCGAGGAGGGTCGCCATCGCGACGAGCCACGGATCCTCGATTCGGCGGCGCGCGTCCTTGTAGACCCAGAACGCCGTCGCCAGCCAGAAGACCGCGACGAAGAACAGCGCGAGGTTCCGGATGACGAGCCAGGTGCCCGAGTGGAAGAAGTCGTGGACGCCGTTGAAGAGCCCGCTGGTACCGCTGCTGCTCGCCGCGAGGATCATAGGAGTAGCTTTCCTACTAGGTAGCCGACGCCAAACGCGAGCCCGACGAACGCCAGAAGGGCGGCGCCGGCGAACGCGAAGACGCTCAGCCGTGGACCGGACTGGCGCATCGTACGTTTTCCGACCGGACGAGATCGGCGAGGAGGTAGAGCGAGCCGGTGACGAGGACGGACCCGTCCGGATCCGCCAGCTCGTGTGCGCGCGCGAGCGCGGTCGCAGGCTCGGGGACTGCTTCGACGTGCGGGAAGTGCGGTGCTGCGAGTCGTGCTAGCTCATCGGCAGGGAGCGCGCGCGGATTAGCCGATCCGGTCGTGACCACGGCGGACACGACCGGTGACAGGCACCGGACGATGGCCTGAACGTCCTTGTCCGCCAGGATCGAGACGACCGCGACCCAGCGTCTCGGTGGGAGGCGCTCGGCGAGCCAGGCGATTCCTTCGGCGTTGTGCGCGCCGTCGCGGAGCTCGTGCTCGCCGCGCCACTCGTAGCGGCCGGGGAGCGCGACCTCCACCTCCGCTTCGATCGTCCGGCCGAGGAAAGCCTCGGCCGCCTCGCGTGCGCCGCCGAGCACGACGCGATTCTCCGGCACGAGCCCCAGCCATTCCGGCTCGCCCAGGACGACGACCGCGCCCGCCCCGGCGACGGCGAGCTTTTCGCGCGCGATCGCCTCGCGCGTCTCGCCGAGCACGTCGGTGTGCTCGAGACCAACGTTCGTCAGGTGGACGACGCGCGAGTGGAGGACGTTCGTCGCGTCGAGCCGCCCACCGAGTCCGGCCTCGACGACCGCGGCGTCGACCTCTCGCTCGGCGAAGTCGGCCAACGCGGCCGCGGTCAGCGTCTCGAACTGCGTGGCCCTGAGAGCCATGGCCGCGGGCCTGACCCTGGACACGGCCCGAGCGAACCCGTCCGCATCGGTGTCGAGCCGCTCGCCCCAGCCGCTCACGTGCGGGGAGGTGTACGCGCCGACCTCGAGCCCCTCTGCTCGCAGCAGCGCCGCGATCGTCCGCGTTGCCGTCGACTTGCCGTTCGTCCCGACGACGTGTACGGCCGGGAACGCACGCTCCGGGTGTCCGAGCCGCTCGAGGAGCGCACGCATCCGGTCGAGCCCGAACTCCTCGGGCCAAGGCGAGAGCGACTCGAGCCACTCCTCAGCCTGTGATGGCATCGAGCTCCCGCCGGTAGCGGGCAAGCTTCTCGCGCTCGGCCTCGACGAGCTCGGGCGGCGCCTTCGAGACGAAGCGTTCGTTGGCGAGCATGCCTTCGGCGCGCGCGATCTCGTCGCGCAGCCGCCGCGCCTCCGCCCCCGCGTCGCCGTTCCCGCGTTGGCGCTCCGGCTTGGCGACGGTGTCGAAGATTCGCTGCCGCTCCTCGTCGAGGCCACGCGGCAGCACGCCGCTGCGCACGAAGATCCGCCGCACGTCCTTCACCGCGTCGAGCGCGCCTGCCTCGGTCTCGTCGCCGGCCTCAGGCCACGACGCCACGATCAACCGACACGCACGCGAAGGCAGCGCCGTCCAGATCTCCTCCGTCACGTGCGGCATCACCGGGTGGAGCAGCTTCAGCAGCCGCTCGAGCGCCGCCACCGCAGTTGCCTTCACATCCGCCTCGCCGAGCCGCGGCTTGATCGCCTCGAGGTACCAGTCGCAGAAGTCGTCGAAGGTCAGGTGGTAGAGCTCCTGCACCGCGTGCGAGAAGTCGAACTCCGCGAGGTTCGCCTCGAGCACCCGCTGCGACTGCGAAAGGCGCGCGAGGATCCAGCGCTCCTCCAGCGAGGACGGCCGCTCGGCCGCCTCCGCCACTCCCGCGCCCAGGATCAGCCGCGCCGCGTTCCAGAGCTTGATCACGAGCTTCCGCCCCTCCTCGATCGCGCCCTCCGAAAAGGTCACGTCCTGCGAGGAGGCCATCTTCATCAGGCCGTAGCGCGTCGCGTCGGCGCCGTATTTCTCGATCAGCGCGAGCGGGTTCATGCCCGTGCCCAGGCTCTTCGACATCCGGCCCCCGCTCGGCGCGTGCACGAGCGAGTGGATGACGACGTCGTGAAACGGAAGGTCGCCCATCAGCTCCAGGCCGGCGAAGATCATGCGGTTCTCCCAGAGACGGATGATGTCGCGTGCGGTCGTGTTCAGGTCGCCCGGGTAGAAGGCGCGCAGGTCCTCCGTGTCCTCCGGCCAACCGAGTGTGGCGAAGGGCCACAGCGCCGAAGAGAACCACGTGTCGAGGACGTCCGTCTCCCGAACGAGCGCCGTCGTGCCGCACTCCCGGCAGGCGGCCGGCTCTTCCTCCGCGACGGTGAAGTGCCGGCTCGGGCACTGCCACACGGGCAGCTGATGGCCCCACCAGATCTGGCGCGAGATGTTCCAGTCGGGCGCGCTCTCGAGCGACGCAACAGCGAAGCGGTGCTGGGACTCGGGATGGAAGCGGACACGGCCGGAGTGCAGCGCCTCCAAGGCCGGCTTCTTCAGCTCCTCCATCGAGCACCACCACTGGAGTGAGATCAGGGGTTCGATCCGCGACTTGCAGCGGTCGCAGAAGGCGACCGTGTGCCGATACGACTCGCGGTTCACAAGCTGGTCATGCTCGCGCAGCCAGGCGAGGATCTCCTGCTCGGCCTCGTCCTGCGTCAGCCCGTCGTAGAAGCCGCTGACGCTGCCGTCCATCCGTCCGTCGGCGCGAACGACCATCAACTCGGGGAGCCCGTGGTCCTGCCCGATCTCGAAGTCGAGCGGGTCGTGACCAGGTGTGACCTTCAACGCGCCGGTCCCGAACTCGGGATCGACCCGCTCGTCGCCGATCACCGGCACGCGCTTTCCGATGACGGGGACGATCACCTCGCGGCCGATCGCGTCCTTGTAGCGCGCGTCGTCAGGATGGACGGCGACCGCGACGTCGGCCAGCAGCGTGGGCACGCGCGCCGTGGCGATCGTGATCCCGCCCTCGCCCTCGGCGAATGGGTAGAGCACGAACGTGAGCGCGTCGTCGACCTCCCGATGCTCGAGCTCGAGGTCGGAGAGAGAGGTCAGGTGGAACGGGCACCAATTGACGATCCGGTTCGCGCGATAGATCCAGCCCTTGTTCCAGAGGTGGACGAAGAACCGCATGACGGAACGGACGTAGGCCTCATCCATCGTGAACCGCTCTCGCCGGTAGTCGAGCGAGGCGCCGATCCGCCTGAACTGGAACATGATCTTGCCGCCGTACTCGCGCAGCCACTCCCAGACGAGCGCGACGAACGCCTCCCGCCCTAGATCCTCACGGGACTTCCCCTCAGCGGCGAGGTGCTTCTCGACCGCGTTCTGCGTGGAGATACCCGCGTGGTCGTAGCCGGGCTGAAAGAGGACGTTGTAACCCTGCATGCGCCGAGTGCGGACGATCGTGTCGGCGAGTGAGAGCTGGAGCGCATGGCCGAGGTGGAGGTCACCGGTGACGTTCGGTGGCGGGTGGGCGATCGCGAAGCTTTCGCGGCTCGGATCCGGGTCGGCCGCGTAGAGCCCCTCCTCCTCCCAGGTCTGCTGCCAGCGCGGCTCGACGCTGTTCGGGTCGTACAGGGGCTCCACAAGGCCATTCTACGAGGGCCGTTCCGTCCGACGGTGGCTGTTTCCTTGGATCCAATCCATGGTAAGGTGGGATCCAAGATGACAACTTTACTGCGTTGGACACGAAGAACACTCGGATCTAGGATCCGAAATACGCGCCAGCTGGACACAAGGAGCCACGCGCTCTGCACCGCCGAAGTCGCGGAGTGCACGTGCCCCGAGTTCTGCGAGCGCGATCACGACAACGACTAGCCGGGAGGCGGAATGAGCGTCGAGGCACGCTGGGCGGGGATCGACCGTCCCTACACTCAGGACGACGTCGAGCGGTTGCGCGGCTCGGTGCGGGTCGAGCAGACGCTCGCCCGGCTCGGCGCCGAGCGCCTCTGGCAGTTGCTGAACGAGCAGCCGTACGTCTCCGCGCTCGGCGCGATGACCGGCGGTCAGGCCGTGCAGATGGTCAAGGCCGGCCTGAAGGCGATCTACCTCTCCGGCTGGCAGGTCGCGGCCGACGCGAACATTTCCGGGCACACCTACCCCGACCAGAGCCTTTACCCCGCCAACTCGGCACCGCAGCTCGTCCGCCGGCTGAACAACGCGCTGCTGCGCGCAGATCAGATCGGCTGGGGGGAGGGCGACCGCGAGACCTACTGGCTGGCACCGATCGTCGCCGACGCCGAGGCCGGCTTCGGCGGGCCGCTCAACGCGTTCGAGCTGATGAAAGGAATGATCGAGGCGGGCGCAGCGGGCGTCCATTTCGAGGACCAGCTCGCCTCCGAGAAGAAGTGCGGCCACCTGGGCGGGAAGGTGCTCGTGCCGACGGCGCAGTTCATCCGCACCCTTGTCGCGGCCCGGCTCGCCGCCGACATCTACGACGTGCCGACGATCCTCGTCGCGCGCACAGATGCGCACTCCGCGAATCTGCTGACGAGCGACGTCGACGAGCGTGACGCTCCCTGGGTCACGGGCGAGCGCACTTCAGAGGGCTTCTTCCGGATCGATCCGGGCGTCGAGTCTTGCATCGCCCGCGGCCTGGCCTACGCGCCGTACTGCGACATGATCTGGATGGAGACCTCGACCCCGGACATCGGCGAGGCGCGCGAGTTCGCGGAGGGCATCCACGAGCGCTTCCCCGGCAAGCCGCTGATGTACAACTGCTCGCCGTCCTTCAACTGGCGCCGGCACCTCGAGGACGCGGAGATCGCCAAGTTCCAGGAGACCCTCGGCGAGCTCGGCTACAAGTTCCAGTTCGTCACGCTCGCCGGCTTCCACTCGCTGAACGCGGCGATGTTCGAGCTCGCCCAGGGCTATAGCACCAGCGGGATGAGCGCCTACGTGGAACTGCAGGAGCGCGAGTTCGAGCTCGAGCCGGACGGCTACACGGCAACGCGCCACCAGCGCGAGGTCGGCGCCGGGTACTTCGACGCCGTGCTCGAAGCCGTCACCGGCGGCGACAGCTCGACGCTGGCGCTGAAGGGCTCGACCGAGGAGGCGCAGTTCCAGAGCTGACGAAGGCCGACGAGATCGCGGTCGAGCTCGAGGACGACATCGTCGCCGGGCGGATCGCGCCGGGCACCGTCCTTCGCCAGGAACAGCTCTCCGAACGCTTCGGGATCTCGCGCACGCCGATCCGCGAGGCGCTGCGCCGGCTCGCGGCGCTCGGCCTCGTCTCGTTCGTACCGAATCGCGGCGTGCGGGTGCGGACGCTCTCGCGAGAGGATCTGCGCGAGGCATTCCTCGTGCGGGCTGAGCTCGAGAGCCTCGCAACAGAGATGGCCGTGCCGAGGATGAGCGCCGAGGGCCTCGCGGCACTGGACGAAGCCGAGCAGCGCTTCGGCGAGCTGACGGTCGAGCTTCGCTCGAAGGCGCGCGCGGGCGTCGAGGACGCGCCGCTCGCGCTGAAGTGGATGAAGGCGAACTACACCTTCCACGACGTGATCTACGCCGCAGCCGGCTCGCCGTACATCGAGCGGCTGGCGAAGGGCGCGCGCCGCACATTCCTCGGGCAGATCACCTGGGTCGCGCGCGCCGAGCTCGACGAGCTCTACGCCCGGAACGACCTCCAGCACCGGGCGATCCGCGAGGCGATCGCCGCTGGCTCGTCGAGCGGCGCCCGGATTCTCGCGCGCGAGCACGTTCAGCACTCCTGGGCGTTGCTGGACGCGATCCTCGACTACGTCCAGCAGAGCGGGGTGCGGCAGCTCCAGTCCGCGTAGCCTCGGCCGATGGCCAGGCCGCGGATGCACGCCGACGAGCTCGACATCGACGCTGCGCTCGTCCGGCGGCTCGTCGCCTCGCAGTTCCCCCAATGGGCGTCGCTGGCGATCGAGCCCGCGCGCTTCTTCGGAACGGACAACGCGACGTTCCGGCTCGGCGAGGAGCTCGCCGTGCGGCTCCCACGGCGCGAGCTCAACGTCGAGCCGCTGCGCAAGGAGCGCGAGTGGTTGCCGAAGCTCGCGCCGCTCCTGCCGCTCGAGATTCCGGTGCCGGTCGCGGACGGTGCACCGGGCGAGGGCTATCCGCTCGAGTGGTCGGTCTACCGGTGGCTCGACGGCAAGCCGGCCTACGAGGAGCCTTCGCCCGAACTCGGCGCGCTCGCGGAGTTCGTCGCGACGCTCCAGCGGCTGGACACCACAGGCGCGCCGCAGGGTCGCGGCGTGCCTCTTGCCAGGCGCGACGCGGCGGTGCGCGCCTCGGTCGACGCGCTCGGTGAGCGGATCGACCGCGCGACGGTCACGCCCACGTGGGAGCAGGCGCTCGCGGCCCCGGTCTGGTCTGGTCCGCCCGTGTGGCTGCACGGCGACCTCGACGCCAGCAACGTCCTCGTCCGCGAGGGCCGCCTGACCGCGGTGATCGACTGGGGAACCATGGGCCTCGGCGATCCCGCATGCGAGGTGATGGTGGCTTGGAAGCTCTTCTCCGGCGAGTCACGCGAGGCGTTTCGGGAGGCGCTCGGCGTCGACGAGGCGACCTGGGAGCGCGGGAAGGGCTGGGCCCTCTCCCAGGCGCTGATGGCACTTTCCTACTACACGCCCGAGAACCACCCGGTTCTCGTCCAGGCGGCCTGGCAGTGGCTGGACGAGGTGCTCGCTAGCCCCAGCGGATGACGCTGGCGGCCCAGGTGTAGCCGGTTCCGGCGGCCAGCAGCAGGACGAGGTCGCCGTCGGAGAGCTCCCCTGCGCGAGAGGCCCGGTCGAGCGCGAGCAGCGGGTCGACCCCGCTCATGTGACCCGTGTCGTCGAGGTAGGCCGCCCGGGCGGAGTCGACTCCGAGCGCACCGATGATCTCGTCGTGCATCGAGCGCTTCATGTGGATTCCGCAGAAGTACGAAACGTCGGCCGCGGTCGCGCCCGAGCGCTCGAGCGCGCCGTTCGCCGCCGCCACGAAGTTCGGCAGCGAGATCGCGTCCAGCTTCTCCTTCATCGCCGCGGGATCGGCGACGTCGAGCGAGTGATAGCCGCCCTCCCACTCGACGCTCCCGCAGCCGGGCACCTTCACCTGCAGCGAGAGCGATCCGTCGGTCAGGGCGAAGGAGCCCAGCAGCTCGTTGCGCGGGTGGCCGCGGACGAGCAGACCCGCGACGGCGCCGTCGCCGAAGTTGAACATGAAGCGGGCGCGCTCGTTCTTGTGGTCGAGCAGGTACGACTCGCGTGCCGCGGCGACGAGCAGGATCGTGCGCAGCTCCGGCTCGGCGACGAGGAAGTTCTTCGCGGCGCGCAGCGCCACGGGAGTCCCGCAGGAGACCTGGTCGTACTCGAGCGCGAAGGCGTTCGTACACCCGAGCCGGTGGGCGATCCACGGCGAGGCCTGCCAGACGGCGTAGTCCTTCCAGGTCGAGCCGAAGTACATGACGGCGTCGATCAAGGCCGGACCGGTTCCGGACTCCTCGAGCAGGCGCTGCGCCACGGTCACGGACATGTCCGAGACGTGCTCGTCCGGTCTCGCGATGTGCTTCCCGCGCAGGCCGAACTTGTCGACGATCACGCCCTCGGGGATCCCGGTCAGCTCCGCCAACTCGGCTGCGGTCTGCCAGTGCTCGGGGAGGTAGGACGCGGTCGCCGCGAGGCCGACGCGCGTCACGGCTTCGCTTCCAGCACGCAGCCGATGATCCGCTCGAGCTCGCTCTGCACCTCGGCCGGCATCTCGTCGAGGCCGGCCCAGAGGATCCAGCGCATGCCGAGCAGCTCACCCATCCCCATCAGCGCCCAAGCGGTCACCTCCGCGTCGAGCGCACCGACCTCGCCGCGTCCGAACGCCTCCTCCAGGCCCTCCACGTAGCCCGCCGCCAGCTGGTCGTAGTGGTAGACGAGCATCTCGGGCGAGACGAACTCGGCCTGGCGGATGATCCGGTAGAGGGCGGGGGTGCCGGCCGGTGAAACGGAAGTACGCGGCGAAGCCGAGCACCTCGGCCTCGAGCCGGGTCGTCCCCTGCGAGGAACCCTCTTTCATCGCGTGGCGGACGCGACGGTTCAGGTCGCGCACGAGCTCGTCGAAGATCTCCTTCTTGGAGGAGAAGTAGAGGTAGAAGGTGCCCTGGGCGACGCCGGCGGCCTCGGTGATCTTCACGACCGACGCGTCGTGGTAGCCGGCCTCGGCGAAGCAGTCCTCCGCTGCCTGGAGCAGTCGGGCGCGTGTAGCCGCGCCCTTCTGGGAGAGCGCGCGGCCGTCGAAGGCGGTCGGAACCTCGGTCACGCCGTCACCTGCAAGCGCGCGAGCAGCTCGCTCTTCAGGACCTTGTTCATCGCCGAGCGTGGCAGCTCCTCGACGAAGCGGACGGAACGCGGCACCTTGTACTTGGCCAGGCTCGCGCGGCAGTGGGCGATCAGCTCTTCCTCGCTCGCCTCGCTCGAGAGGACGACGAAGGCGGCCCCGACTTCGCCCCACTGGTCGTCCGCCACGGCGACGACCGCGGCGTCCGCGACGGCAGCATGCTCGATCAGGACTGTCTCCACCTCGGCCGGGTAGACGTTCTCGCCGCCCGAGATGTACATGTCCTTCAGGCGCCCGCGGATCCGGTAGAAGCCCTCGTCGTCGCGCTCGGCGACATCGCCCGTGTGCAGCCAGCCGTCCTCGTCGAGCGCCTCCCGCGTCGCTTCGGGGTTGCGCCAGTAGCCGGGGAAGACGTTCGGGCCCTTGAGGAGCAGCTCGCCCTCGTCGGAGAGGCGCACGTCGACGAAGGCGTACGGCTTCCCGGCGTAGCCCTGCTTGCGCACGGCCTCCTCCGGGGGCAGGCAGAGCACGTTCGGAGCCGCCTCGGTCAGTCCATAGCCCTGGACGATCTCGACGCCGCGGCGCTGCCAAGTCTTCAGGAGGCTCTCGGGCATCGGCGCCCCGCCGACGACAGCGCGGCGCAGGCTCGAGAGGTCGGCGGTTTCGAACGAGGGCTCCTGCGCCATGAAGAGGTAGATCGCAGGGACGCCCATCATCGTCGTCACGCGCTTCTCCTCGATCAGTCGCAGGCAGCGGGCCGGCTCGAAGGCGGGCTCGAGGACGAGCCTTGCTCCCTTCCACCAGGCGAGCAGCACCTGCACGTTCCAGCCGCCGCAGTGGAACTGCGGCAGCACCTGGAGCACGATGTCCTCGCCGCCGAGCCCGGCGGTCAGGTCGAAGCTGAGGTTCGTCCAGAAGCAGTTCGCGTGCGTGAGCAGCGCGCCCTTGGGCCGCCCGGTCGTGCCGGAGGTGTAGACGAGCAGCAGCCCGTCCTCGTCCGCCACGTCCACTCGAGCCATTGACCGGTGACTGTCACCTTTTCCACTGAGACGCTCGTACTTCCAGCCAGTGGCCGCAGCGGACGCCTCGTGCGCCTCCTGCACGAGAAAGAGCGCGGGCTCGGCGTCCTCCAGCTGGTACGCGAGCTCCGGCGGGGTGAGGCGCCAGTTCAGCGGCAACAGGATCAGCCCGGCCTTCGCGCAGGCGAAGAAGACGACGACGTGCTCGGGCGAGTTCGCCGTCAGCGTCGCGACGCGGTCGCCGCGGCGCAGGCCGCGGCCGACGAACGCAGCCACGAGCGCGTCGGAGCGCTCGTCCAGCTCCGCGTAGGTCGTGAGCTCGCCGTCGAAGTCGATCGCCACCCGCGCGGGCGTCGTCCGCGCGCGGTCGCGCAGGAGGCGGCCGATCGTGTGCTGCCCGCTCATCGCAGGAACTCACTCACTGCTTGGACGAACCAGTCGGGCTGCTCCCAGAAGAGCATGTGGCCCGTGCCCGGGATCAACTGCACGCGCGAGTCCGGGATGCGCTCGGCGAGCAAGCGCGCGTTGCGGTGGTCGACGACCTTGTCGGCGGTGCCGTGCAGGACGAGCGTCGGCGCCTTGATCTCGCCGAGCCGGTCGAGCCGGTCGAACGCCATGCCCGCAGCGGCCTGAGCGCGCCAGCCGGACTGATCCGGAGGATCGGCGAGCCGGCGCTCGTAGAGCTCGTCGGCAAGCGGCCCGTCTTCGGCAAGTGCGTTGACGACGAACCGCCTCAGCGCCTCCTGCGGCGAGAGCGAGGCGGCTTCCGTGAACAGCCTGATCGTCACCTCGGGCATCGGATACGCGTCCGTGCCGCCGGGAGTGGTACAGGCGAGCACGAGCCGGTCGACGCGCTCGGGATAGGAAATCGCCAGCTCCTGGGCGATCATCCCACCGAGGCTCGCGCCGACGACGTGCGGCCGCTCGATCCCCGCGTCGTCGAGCACCGCGATCGCGTCTGCGGCCAGCTCGGCGACCGTGTACGGCCCCGGCGGCACATCGCTTTCGCCGACGCCGCGGTTGTCGTAGCTCAGCACCCGGAAGTCCGCTGCGAGCGGCTCCACGATCGGCCCCCAGCCCCAGCGCGAGTAGCCGAGCCCCTGGACGAGGAGCAGCGGCGGCCCCTGCCCTGCGAGCTCGTACGCGATCCGCACACCGCCCTCGGCGGCCGCGATCGTCACGTGGTCTCGGCCTCGTCGACCACGTTGCCCTGCGAGCCGCCGGGCTTCACGGCGTCCTCGAGCAACCTCAGCGAACGCGCGCTCCTCCCGCGCGAAGCCAAGCCCGCGATCCCGCCGGGCAGGAAGAAGACGATCAGGATGAAGATGATCCCGAGCACGAAGAGCGGCTCCGAGAGCGGGGTCTTGAGCACGCCCGGCAGACTATGGACAGTGTTCGAGCCGGCGATCACGCGCAGCCGGTCGTTCGCGAACGTGTAGAGCACGCCGCCAAGGAATGCGCCCCAGCGAATCACGCCTACTACTACGACCGCTGGTGGCAGCAGCGGGCGATCCTCACGTACTTCAAGGCCCTGCTGCCCGGCGCCGCCGACGACCACTGGATCGGGACGGCGGCGACGGTGAACCAGACCGCGGGCGGCGCGCCGCTTCGCAAACAGCTCGTCAGCCTCGGCTCGCCGACCCGCGCGAGGTTGTCCCGTAGCTCGTAGAACTTGAGGCGGCGGTCCCTCCTGCCTCGTCCGCTCCTGCTGGGAGCGTTCGGGGCGATCCGCCAAAGATCTAAAGGAGGAACCGCCGTGAAGAAGACCGTATCGCTCGCGCAGGCCGT
>JBBQTQ010000042.1:0-21536 GCA_038213135.1 Gaiellales bacterium | reverse complement strand
GTCCGCGCCTGGCCGACGGGTAGCTCCTCGTAGCTCGGCGCTAGCGGAGCAGCTTGCCCGCCGACACGAGCAGCTTGTTGCCGGCGACCGCGTCGGCGGCCGCCTTGCGCGCCGCATTCCGGGCAGCCGCCTGCTGACCCTTCAGTCGCGCCCGACCCGTCGCGGCCCAGAGACTCCCGGCCTTCACGTAATCGGCGAACGCGGCCAGGGCGAGCTTTCTCGCTTGGTTGCCTCTCGGTGTCGAGGGCTTCACCGCCGTGATCGCGACCCCGGCCCGCTGGGCGTCGGCACGGAAGCGCAGCGCGCTGTATGTCATCCGTCGCGGGTGGTGGCGCTGCGCGGCGAGCGCAACGGAGTGTGCATCCGCTCCGAGCTTTTGCGACCAGCTGTCGAGCGTCCCACGCAGCGCCGTGTCACTCGCTCCCGCGCTCGGCGCGAGGGCGAGCAGGACACTGAGGACCGCGACCGCCGCCCAGGCGTGCTTCACGCCTAGTCGCCGCCCTGCTCGTCGCCCTGGCCGTTGTCGCCCTGCTCGTCGCTCTGGTCGTTCGGACCCTGCTGATCGCCGCTCTGATCGTCAGGACCCTCATTGTCGGCCTCGGCCTGCACGTCGGTGGCCGCCTCGGCGATGTCGTTCGCGGCCCCCTGTTCGTCCACGCCCTCCTGGCCGTCCTGCTGGTCGCCGTTCTCGTTCGCGGCAGCGGGAGCGCCCGGAACGGCCGCCGGAGTGTCCGCGACAGCGCCGGCAACGCCTACACCGGCGCCGAGCGCGCCGGCGGCAAGAGCGATCGCAAGTCTGCGTTTCAGCATCGTTTCTCCTATCCTCGGATATCTACCTCGGTAGAGAGGTAGATCGGCGAAAACTTGCGGGGCCGTGAGAACGAACCCTCGAAACAGGGTAGCCGCGATCTCTCTCTCCGGAGCCGTGCGATGATCCGGCCGTGGCGGTTGCGACGCAGCAGGCACTCGCCCTCAACCTCATCCGCCGGGTCAACGCCGGCGACATCCTCACGCGCAGCGCGTCCCGCAGCCCGGACAAGCTCGCGCTCGTCGACGGCGACCTCGAGCTGACCTATCGCGAGCTCGACGCTCGCGCCAGCGCGATCGGCCACTCGCTGCTCGAGCTCGGCCTCGAGCGCGGCGAGATGGTCGGCATCCTCAGCCGCAACAGCTGGGAGCTCGTGGCGACCTACTTCGCGTGCGCGAAAGCCGGTCTCGTCGCCCAGCCGGCGAACCTCGGTCTGAAGCCTGCCGAGATCGGGTGGTCGTTCGAGCAGACCGGCGCCCGGGCGCTCGTAGTCGAGCCCGAGCTGGCCGAGCTCGCGGCGGGCCTGCCACCGGTCGAGCATACGTTCGTCGGCGCCGAGAAACTGCTCGGGGACGCCTCGCCGCTCGAGGCGTACGTCGAGGATCGCGACCCGGTTCAGTGCCTCTACACCTCCGGGACGACTGCGCTGCCGAAGGGCGTGCTGACGAGCCACGTCGCCGTGACGATGGCGGCCTACAGCTGCGCGCTCTGCTTCAAGGGCGACGAGCACGCCGTCAACGCGCTCGTGCTGCCGCTCTTCCACACGGCGGCGCTGAACTGCAGCCTGGTGCCGCTGCTGCTGATCGGCGGCACGGTGATCCTCCTGCCGGGCTGGGACGCGCGGGCGATGCTCGACGCGCTCGAGCGCGCGACGATGACCGTACTGCTGCCGATGATGTGGCAGGAGCTGCTCGCCCAGCCGGACGTCCGCGACCGGGACTGGTCGAAGGTGCGCCTCTGCGTCTACGGCATGGCGCAGATGCCGCCCGAGCAGATCGCCGAGATCCACGAGGTCTTCGGCGCACCCGTGCTGCTCGGCTCGGGCCAGACCGAGTTCACGCCCGTCACGACCTGGCAGCGACCCGAGCACGAGGCGGAGAAGTCGGGCTCTTGGGGCGGGGCAGTGCCGGGCGTCGAGACCCGGATCATGGACGACGACGGCAACCTGCTCCCGCGCGGCGAGGTCGGCGAGATCGTCTACCGCGGCCCGAGCTCGATGAACGAGTACTTCCGCAACCCGGAGGCGACCGAGGAGGCGTTCCGCTACGGCTGGTTCCACTCCGGCGACATCGGCTACATCGACGACGAGGGCGTGATCTGGTTCACCGACCGCAAGAAGGACATGGTCAAGACCGGCGGCGAGAATGTCGCCTCGATCGAGGTCGAGCGCCTCGTCCTGTCACATCCGGCCGTCGCCGAGTGCGCCGTCGTCGGCCTGCCGCACGAGCGCTGGGGCGAGGCGGTGACGGCCTTCGTGCTGCCGCGGCCGGGGGCGTCGATCGACGCCGCCGAGCTGGTCGCCTGGTGCGGCGAGCGGCTCGCCCCGTTCAAGGTGCCAAAGCGCGTCGTCGTCCTCGACGAGTTCCCGCGCACGGGCACCGGCAAGATCCAGAAGGCCGTGCTGCGCGAGCAGCATGCTGGTCTCTTCGGCTAGTAGCTCTTCGGCAGGCCCAGCGAGTGCTGGGCCACGTAGTTGAGAACCATCTCACGCGAGACAGGCGCGGTGCGCGACAGCCGCGCCGCGAACCACATGTCCGCGAGGCCGTACTCGGTCGAGAGCCCGTTGCCGCCGTGGGTCTGGATTGCCTGGTCGAGCGCGGCCAGGGCCGCCTCGGCAGCCGCGTACTTGGCCATGTTCGAGGCCTCGCCAGCGTCGAGCCCCTGGTCGTAGAGCCAGGCGGCCTTCTGGGTCATCAGGCGCGCCAGCTCGACCTCGATCTTGGCTTTGGCGAGCGGGTGGGCGAGCCCCTGGTGGGCGCCGATCGGGACGTCCCAGACGACTCGCTCCCGCGCATAGTCCGCGGCCTTGCGCAGAGCGTAGAGGCCCATCCCGGTCGCCTTCGAGGCGCCGATGATCCGCTCCGGGTTGAGGCCGGCGAAGACCTGGCGCAGACCCTCGCCCTCCTCGCCGACGAGCGCGTCCTCCGCGAGCAGCACGTCGTCGAAGAAGAGCGTGAACTGGCGCTCGGGCGCGACGATCTCGACCGGGATCTCGCTGCGCTCGAAGCCCTTCGCGTCCGTCGGAACGACAAAGAGCGAGAGCCCGTTCTCGGTTCGCGCGACGACGAGCACGGCCTCCGCCTCGTCGATCCCGGAGATGTAGTACTTCTGGCCGCGCAGCCGCCAGCCCGCGTCGACGCGCTCGGCCGTCGTCGAGAGCCGGTGCGAGTTCGAGCCTGCATCGGGCTCGGTGATCGCGAAGGCCATGATCGTCTCGCCGCTCGCGAAGCGTGGCAACCAGCGCTGCTTCTGCCCCTCGGTGCCATAGCGGGAGAGGATCGGCGTGCAGATCGCGGGGACGACGGCCATCAGCAGCACCGGGCAGCCCGCGGCCGCCAGCTCCTCCGCGACGATCGAGAGCTCCGAGAGGCCGAGTCCCGAGCCGCCGTGGGCCTCCGGAACGGTGATCCCGAGGAACCCCTGCTCGCCAAGCTCGGCCCAGAGCTCGGTCATCCGCTCGTTCGAGCGCGACTTGCGCGAGTAGTAGTCGTGGCCGTACCGGGCGGCCAGCTCGCGCGCCGACTCGCGCAGCAGCGCGCGCTCTCCCGTCTCGGCGAAGAACTCCGTTGCGGTCATGAGGTGGGTGCCGGCTCCTTCACGAAGAGCTCGCGCAGCGCGGTCTTCTTGAACTTCCCGACCCCGGTCTTCGGGATCTCGTCGACGAACTCGAAGCTGTCCGGCAGCCACCACTTGGCGAAGTTCGGCGCGAGGAAGTTGCGCAGCTCCTCCGAGGTGGCGGCCTGCCCCTCCCGCAGGACGACGACCGCCAGCGGCCGCTCGTCCCACTTCTCGTGCGGCATCGCGATCACCGCCGCCTCGGCGACCGCGGGATGTCCCATCAGCGCGTTCTCGAGCGCGACCGAGCTGATCCATTCGCCGCCCGACTTGATCACGTCCTTCGAGCGATCCTGGATGTGAATGAAGCCTCGCGGATGGATGGAGACGATGTCGCCGGTCTTGAACCAGCCGTCGTCCGTCCAGCGATCGGCTTGCTCGGGCGTGTCGTAGTAGGAGGCGGCCACCCACGGCCCGCGCACCTCGAGCTCGCCCATCGTCTCGTCGTCCCAGGGGATCTCGTTGCCCTCGCCGTCGCGGGCCCGCAGCTCGACGAGCGGCAGGGGCAAGCCCGCGAGCGCCGTGTAATCGAACTTCGTCTCCTCGTCCGCCTGGGCGAGCTCGCCCGGGAAGAGCGTTTCAGAGGCGACCGGCGAGGTCTCGGTCATGCCCCAGCCCTGGATGATCTGCAGGCCGTGACGCTGCTTGAAGGCCGCGATCATCGCGCGCGGCACCGCCGAGCCGCCGACGAGCATTCCCTTCATCTTCGAAAGGTCGAAGCGGTCGGGCTGCGCATCGAGCAGCGCGAGGATGCCCATCCAGATCGTCGGCACGCCGGCCGCCCAGGTCACTCCCTCCTGGACGCAGGCGTCGAGCAGGCTCTCGGCGTCGAGGTGCGGGCCCGGGTAGACGACCTTGGCACCGAGCATCGTCGCCAGGTACGGATAGCCCCACGCGTTCGCATGGAACATCGGCACGACCGGCAGGAAGGAGTCCTGCTCGCTCACGCCGAGCCCGAGCGGGTTCGCGGCGGCGACGCCCAGCGTGTGGAGCATCGTCGAGCGGTGCGAGTAGACGACGCCCTTCGGCATCCCCGTCGTGCCGCTCGTGTAGCACATGGCCGAGGCCTCGTCCTCGTCGAGCTCCGGGTCGCGCCAGTCCTCCGGCGCGGCGCCCGCGAGCAGCTCTTCGTAGCTGTCCTCGACGACGAAGACGTGCTCGATCGGGGTCTCTGCGCGGAAGGCCTCGAGAAGCGGTAGCAGGCTCCGGTCGACGACGACCGCCCGGTCGCCGGCATGCGTGGCGATGTAGGCGAGATCGTTCGGGTGGAGGCGGAGGTTCAGCGTGTGCAGCGTGAAGCCGCCGCACGGGATGCCGAGGTAGCACTCCATGTGCTGGTAGTGGTTCCAGCAGAGTGTGGCGACACGGTCTCCGCGATCGAGGCCGAGGCCCTGGAGGGCGACGGCCAGCCGGCGCGAGCGCTCGCAGAGGTCGCGGTACGTGTACCGGTGGAAGCTCTTGTCCGGCAGCCGGGTGACGATCTCCTTGTCGCCGAAGTAGGTCTCCGCGCGCCGCAGGAGGGTCGGCAGGGTCAGCTGGTAGTCCATCATCATGCCGTCCATGCGGTAGATGCTACGACCCCGGCGGCGGCGCGTCGAGAGCGCCCTCGTCGTGACTGTCACCGGTCGTGGCTCGAGGGGACGATGCGCGGCTCAACCAAGCGGCGCTCGCAGGGCCGATGCGCCTACCCGGTGACAGTCACCAAGAGCGCTGTTACGGCTTCAGCAGCGACTTCGTGAGCAGCCGGTCGCGCACGCGCGTCGGCAGGCGCTGGACTCGGGCGCGGGTCTTGGCGTCGCGGCCGACGAGGTAGCGCGCCTTCGGGCGGCGCGCGCTCAAAGCGTGCTCGACGACCCTCGCCACCCGATCGGCCGGAACGGCGTTCTGACCTCGCTCGGCCGCGTTCTTGCCGAACGCCGCGATCCGCTCCCCGTAGAGCTCGCCCGACTCGGGCGGCAGCCCCGAGGCGATCTCGGCCGCCTGCGCCGCGCCCTTGGCCCAGATCCGGGTCGCGATCGAGCCGGGCTCGACGATCGCCACCCAGATTCCCCAGGGGGCGAGCTCCACCCGCAGCGAGTCGGTCATCGCCTCGAGCGCGAACTTCGAGGCGGCGTACGGCCCGAGGAACGGCAGCGCGCTGCGGCCGCTGATCGAGCCGATGTTGACGATCCGGCCTTTCGCGCGGCGCAGGTGCGGCAGGAACGCCTGCGTCACCGCGAGCTGCCCGACGACGTTCACCTCGAGCTGCCGGCGCAGCTGCTCCAGCGGGAGAAACTCCAGCGGGACGGCGATCGAGATGCCCGCGTTGTTGACCAGACCGTCGAGCCGCGCGCCGATCCGCTCTGCAGCCGCGGCGATCGAGGCCGAATCCGTCACGTCGAGCAGCACCTCGGTCGTCCCCGGCGGGGCATCGCCCGCCGAGCGAACGCCGGCGAACACCTGCCAGCCCGACCGGGCGAGCCTCTGCGCGCACGCCTCACCGATCCCCGACGAGGAGCCGGTGACGAGAACCGTGCGCTCAGCCGACGAGGTGACGGGCGACCTCCGCCCGCTGGACGGCGGGATACCCGCCGAACGCCTCGATCCACTGCGCCCGCTTGTAATAGCGGTGGAGCGGGTGTTCCCAGGTGAAGCCGATGCCGCCGTGCACCTGGATCGCCCGCTCGCAGACCGCGACGGCCGCCTCGGCCGCGCGAGCCTTGGCCGCTGCAGCCACGAGCGGAGCCTGCTCGTCGTTCTCGGCGACGCACCAGGCCGCCCAGTAGGCCAGCGAGCGCGAGAGCTCGGTGTCGACGTAGCTGTCGGAGATCGGGTGGGAGATCGCCTGATAGATGCCGATCGGCTTGCCGAACTGCTCGCGGGTCTTGGCGTGCTCGATCGCGTACTCGAGCGCCCGCTGCGAGATCCCGACCGCCTCCAGCGCCAGCGCTGCGAAGGCGCGCGTGCGCAGGTGCTCGGCGGGAGCCGCCGGCTCTGTCAGGCGGCCGAAGCGCCTCGTCGCGTCCATCGTCTCGAGGGTCTCGCCCTCGGCGGCGACCGAGCCGTCACCCGTCAGCACGCGGTCGACGATCGCCAGATCCGGGACGAGCGAGCCGTCGAGCGTGAACGACCAGCGCGTCTTCCCCGAAGCGGCGTCCGCCTGCTCCTCCGGTCCGAGCTCAGGAAGCACCACCAGCGTCGAGAAGAACGGCCCCGGATAGAGCGCGCGCCCGAGCTCCTCGTGCAGCACGGCCTCCTCGAGGAAGCCGAGGCCGGTGCCGCCGGCCTCCTCGGAGACCGAGACGCCGAGCCAACCGAGCTCCGCGAGCTCCGCCCAGGACTGCTCGTCCCAACCGGCCTCCGAGTCGGCGAGCCCGGCAACCCGCTCGGCCGGGAAGCGCTCGGAGAGGAACGAGCGCGCTTCTCGCCTCAGCTGTTCCTGCTCCTCGGTGAACGCGAAGTCCATCAGCGGCTCCGGGGGAGGCCGAGCACGCGCTCGGCGATGATGTTGCGCAGGATCTCCGAGGTGCCCGCCTCGATCGTGTTGCCGCGGCTGCGCAGCTGCAGGTACTGCCAGTAGCCGTTGCCATCGGTGACTTGCGAGTCCGGCCCGATCAGCTCGAGCGCCAGCTTGCCGAGCCGCTGGTTCGCCTCCGACCAGTGCAGCTTCGCGACGGAACCCTCAGGGCCGGGGATGCCGGTCTTCACGAGCTGGGTCAGCGCTCGGTAGTTCGTCAGCCGCAGCGCCTGCAGGTCGATCCACTCGCGCGCGAGCCGGTCGCGGATGACCGGGTCGGTGACGCCGCGCTCGCGCGCCAGCGCGACGAGCTTCTTGATCGCCACCTCCAGCGCGCCCGTCAAAGCGAAGCCGAGCGTGCCGCGCTCGTGCAGCAGCGTGGTCATCGCGACCTGCCAGCCCTGCCCGACCTCGGCGAGGACGTTCTCGCGCGGCACCTTCACGTCGGTGAAGAAAATCTCGTTGAACTCGGCCTCGCCGGTGATCTGGCGCAGCGGGCGCACCTCGACGCCGGACGAGTGCATGTCGACGAGCAGGTAGGTGAGCCCCTTGTGCTTCTCGGAGGCCGGGTCGCTGCGCGTGACGAGGATGCACCAGTCGGCGATGTGCGCGAACGACGACCAGACCTTCTGGCCGTTGACGACGAAGTGGTCGTCCTCCTCGCGCGCGCTCGTCCGCACCGCGGCGAGGTCGGAACCGGCGCCCGGCTCGGAGAAGCCCTGGCACCAGATCTCCTCGGCGGAGAGGATCTTTGCCAGGTAGCGCGACTTCTGCTCGTCGGTGCCGTGCGCGATGATCGTCGGGCCGGCCATGCCGAGGCCGATCACGCCGATGTGCTGCGGCGCCTCGGCGCGGGCCATCTCCTCGAGCAGGATCGCCTGGTGGGTGTACGGCGCCCCGCCGCCGCCGAACTCCTTCGGCCAGGTCAGGCCCGCGTAGCCCGCGTCGGAGAGCTTGCGGCTCCATTCGCGGCCGAGCTCCTCGAAGCGGGCGGCTCCGCCGCGGGTCGCCTTCAGATCCTCGGGAAGGTTCGCCTCGAGCCAGGCGCGGGCCTCGGTCCGAAAGGCGGCTTCTTCCGGGTTGTCGCGGAGATCCACGGCCCTACCCTGACGTACCGACGAGCCCGCGGTCAACTTCGCGCACGCTCTTGCCACCGGCAAGCGCGAGCGTCAGGTCGGTCTCCGCCATCATCTGACGGATCACCGCCTCGACTCCGGCCTGGCCGCCGACGGCGAGCCCGTACGCGTAGAGCCGGCCGAGCAGCACGGCGTCCGCTCCGAGCGCGAGCGCCTTGACGACGTCCGCGCCGCCGCGAATCCCGCCGTCCATCAGCACGGTCGCGTCGTCGCCGAGCGCTTCCCGAATCTCGACGAGCGCGTCGAGAGAGGCAACCGCGCCGTCCACCTGCCGGCCGCCGTGGTTCGAGACGATCACGCCGTCGATGCCGCGCTTGCGCGCCTCGAGCGCATCCTCCGCCGTCAGCACACCCTTTACGAGCAGCGGCAGCTTCGTCAGCCCGCGGAGCCAGTCGAGATCGTCCCAGGTCAGGCCGAGGTTCGGGTAGGTGAAGAGCATCCGCGCGGCCGCAGCCATCAGGTCGGCTTCCGGCGGTTCGTCGAGACGGCTGCAGAAGACCGGGTCGGTGAAGAACTGCGCGCAGCCCTCGCCCTTCAGGAACGGCAGGTACGCCTGCTTCAGGTCGCGCGGCCGCCAGCCGAGCACGAGCGTGTCGAGCGTGACGACGATCGCGGAGTAGCCGTTCGCCTCGGCCCGATGGACGAAGCTCTCGGCGACCTCTCGGTCGTTGATCCAGTAGAGCTGGAACCAGCGGTCGGCGTCGCCCATCGCGCCCGCGATCTCCTCGATCGAGTGCGAGGCAGCGCTCGAGAGGATCAGCGGCACGCCGGTCGCCGCCGCCGCGCAGGCGACCGCGACCTCGCCGTCCGGGTGGACGATGCTGAGCACGCCAACCGGGGCGAGCAGAAACGGCGCGGGCGAGCGGGTGCCGAGCACCTCGACCGACAGCTCGCGCTCCTTGTTCCCCGAGAGCATCCTCGGCCGCAGGCGCCAGCGGTCGAAGGCGGCGCGGTTGGCGCGCACGGTCGCCTCGGAACCGGCACCGCCCGCCACGTAGCCGAACGGCCCCGGCTCGAGCGCCGCCTCGGCGGCCGCCTCCCACTCCTGCGCGCTGATCGGCCACGGGCATTCGCCCGAGACGTAGATCTCGTTCTGGACCTGGCTGCCCTCGAAGGCCATGCGCCGGATCATTCCACGCGGGTGGAGACCCACGCCAAAGCTAGGCGTTCAGCGAAAGCTCTGAAAGAACTAGCCGCGATTGCGGCGCGTACCCTCCGCTCTGCGGAGGTGCTCGGTGCTGTCGACGTCACCCGGAGCGGCATGCTGCTCAGGCGGAATCTTGCGCTGGGTGTAGATAAAGACACCGGCAAGGGTCGCCAGGGGAGCCAGGATCGCGACCAAACCGACAGTTTGGCGGTCAGTGAACAGCAGAGCCAGACCGCCGCCAATCACAACGAGCGCCAACACAAGTGCGAAGACCTGCCCCCTTGACTGCGCTCTCAGCTGACCTCTCAAAGCGCTTCGTTCCAAAGTTCGACGGTGGATCCCTCTGTTTGCCATTCCGTAACTATGCGGTCACCGAGTCCGGCCGAGACCCGGTTGTATTGGTCTAACTGCCGCGGCGTCGGGAGCGGGCCACTGTAGTACTCCTCCCAGGAGAAGCTGGAGATCGTGCCCAGAACCTCGTTAGTGCGAGGGTCGAGGATGATCGGCTCGCGTCTCTCGGCGAGCTCCTCCTGCAGTTCGCGTTGGTTAGGCTCTTCTTGACCTGAGTCCTGCGCCACCGGGCGATCTACCTTGGCGGGTTATCCGGATCAAAGAGCTGTGCCTGGCTCTGAGCGGTAAGGCAGTCCTCCTCAGCTTTCCTAAAATTGTCGGCCACGACACGAAAATCGCGATGCAGCATCTTGTAATCGCACACACGCCGGAACCGCCCCGTATCGAACCAAGCGGTATGCCCGGAAAGGTCGACGACACTCGCCGCTCCGTTCAGGAACGTCGCGCGCCGCAGCCACGAAAGAGACAGAGATGACCACGGTGAAATCGGCGAGGGACGGACAGCACGGACGAACACATGGGTCGGACGGTACGCAACGCCGCCCGCGGAGGGTTCAATCCGGGCCGTCATACCAATCACATTAGCCCACTAACGCCCGCTCGTCTTGTTTTTCCTGTATGACCGCGCTGCACGGCTGGTGCCGATTCCGCTCCGACGCAGGGTCATGTCGTAGGCCGATGTAGACAACGCACGAAACGGTGTGAGAAGCGTGCGGCTCACCGGGGATACCCGCGCAAACGCGCGAGGGCCTTACACCACGAAATACAGCGTGCAGGCAACGCCCGCGGCGACGCAGTACGCGGCGAACGGCGTCAGCGTGTTCCGCTCGAAGAAGCGCATGAGGAAGCGCACGGCGAGGTAGGCCGTCACCGCCGAGCAGAGGGCCCCGACGAGCGCCTGCCCGCGGATCCCGTCGCCGTGGTGGCCAGCGAGCTCCGGCAGCTTCAGCGCCGCGGCCGCGCCGATGATCGGCGTCGCGAGCAGGAAGGCGAAGCGAGCAGCGTCCTTGTTCGAGAGCCCGATCAGGAGGCCGCCACCCATTGTCGCGCCCGACCGCGAGAAGCCGGGGATCAGCGCGATCGCTTGCGCTGCGCCGACGAGAAACGTCTGCGGGAACGAGATCTGCCGCGCGATCCGGACGTCGTCGTCCTTCTCGACCCGCGGCGCCCGCCGGCGCAGCAGCTCCGCGCCGAAGAGCAGGAAGCCGTTGGCGATCAGGAAGATCGACGCCGACTTCGGCGAGGCGAAGATGTGGCGCAGCTTGTGCTCGAGCGCGAGCCCGAGGATCCCGGCCGGGATGGTGCCGACTACGAGCAGCCACGCGAGCTTCGCGTCCGGGTCGTCAGCGGCGATGCCGCGGTCGCGGAGACTCCGGCCCAGCCCCTTCACGATCCGCACCCAGTCGCGCCAGAAGAAGCCGAGCAGCACGAGCGCCGTCGCGAGATGAGTCGCGACGAGGAAGGTGATGAAGTAGCTGTCGTTCTGGTGGATGTTCCAGCCGACGAGCTTCGGGAGGATCACGCTGTGTCCGAGGCTCGAGACGGGGAAGAGCTCCGAGACCCCCTGCAGCAGGCCGAGCGCGACGGCCTGCCAGTAGGAGATCAGGCCGGCGAGGATCAACCGCGCCGGGCGCGGCCGGTGCCGGTCGCGAACCAGGCGTAGACGAGCAGCGCGAGCCCGACGAGGAACGCGGCGATCCCGTGCTTCGTGTGGTGATGCGCCGAACCGACCTGGTGGCCGGGGAAGAAGCTCGGCAGCGAGCGCGCCGGCTCGGCCCAGTAGATCGCCGCCACGACGATCAGGAGAACGCCGAGCACGAGGGCGATCAAAGCAAGGGCACGAGCGGTCGACCGACTCATTCGCGGCCGAAGGATACGGGATCGCCTCCGCCGGCCCGGAGGGTTACGGTTGCGCATGGGCTGGATCCGCCGACGCTGGCGCCGACTGCTCGTCGGAACGATCGTCGGGGCGGTCGTCGTCGCCGGCGGGCTGGTGGCGGCAGTGGCAGCGGGCCTGCTCCTGCACGACACCTCGACGCCGTCGTCGGTGGCCGAGGCCGTGCGCCTTTTTCGCATCGCCGTGCCGCACCCGGCGGGCGTCGAAGGCGTCTACCTCTACCGGACGAGCGGCGAGGAGTCGGTCGACGCGCTGCGAGGCGCGCACCACACCTATCCCGCCACGACCACGATCACGGTGGCCAGGACAGCCTGCGGCCTACGGCTCACCTGGCGCGCGCTCGAGACCCGCTCCGACGCGTGGACGATCTGCGGCGGCCGGATCCAGCAGATCGACGAGGTGCACACGTTCTTCGGGAGCCGCGACGAGACGATCTACGTCTGTCACGGCTCGCTCGCGTGCCGTTCGGGCCGAGGCCGGCTGACCGGGACGCTCGTGTCGAAAGGCGGGTCGCTCGCGCTTCGCGGCAGGATCACCGGCGGCGACAGCGGCACCGAGACGATCGTCTGGCGCTTCGGGCACGGAGGCGTTCCCGAGCGCGTCACTCTCGAGAGCAGCACGAGCCGTCCGCTCTTCATCGGCCGCGTGCGCTACCGGGAGCGAGCCGAGCTGCGGCTCAGCTCGGCGACGCCGCGACGATGACGAGCGCCCTCGAGGCGCTCGACCGCTACGGCTCGAATCCCCTCTCGTTCCTGCTCCGCTACGACGCACCGTGGCGGACGTTCGAGCACGGCGACGGAGCCGTCTGCTACCTGGAGGCCCCCCGTGCGGCGGTCGGCTGGTCGGATCCGCTCTGCGCGGAAGAGGACGTCGGCGAAGTGCTGCGAGGGTTCGCGGAGGCCATGCGGCGCGAGCGCCGCGGCGTGACCCTCGTCGCGGTCTCGGAGCAGACGTCCCGCGCCGCGCTCGCCGCCGGCTTCTCGGCGTTCAAGATCGGCGAGGAGCCGTGGTTCGACCTCGCTTCGTGGCGGCCGCCGCGGGGGAACCGCGGCAAGAAGCTGCGCTGGGCCGTGAACCACGCGCGTCGCGCGGGCGTCGAGATCGGAGAGGGCGGCTCGGACGCCGAGGTGGAGGAGGTGCTACGTCGCTGGCGCGCGGCCTTGCGGCGGCCCGAGGCCGCGTCGTTCATGCGCACCGCCCCGCTCGTCCAGGCCGACCTGAAGCGGATCTTCGTCGCTCGGCAAGGAGGCGAGCCGCTGGCGGTTCTCGCCTGCGCGTCGCTTCCCGCAGTCGACGGCTGGTATCTCGAGGATCTCGTGCGGGTCCCGGAGGCGGTGAACGGGGCGACAGAGCTCCTGATCGCCGAGGCGCTGGTGCGACTCCCGGGCCGGAGCGCGGCGTTCGCGCTCGCGCCGATGCGAGGCGTGGAGCGGCAACTCGACAGGCGGGCGCGGTTGCTCGGGCCGCTGCTCGCCCGGGCGATCGGCATGTTCGATCGCCGCTACGGCTTTCGGGCGATCGCGCGCTACGAGTCCCGCTTCGAGCCGACCGAATGGCGTCCGCGCTACATCGTCTTCCGGCCCGCTGTGCCCCGGCCCGCGGTCGTGCGAGCGGCCGTCCGCTACCTCTCCGCCTAGCTCATCCCTCGAATCGTCCGATCGCAGGATGCCAACCCATCGGCCGCAGCAGGACACTTCCCTCACGAGGGACGGCCCCACCGCCTGCCGGGGCCGTCCCTTCTTCGTGGTCCGGCGTAACGTCGCGCTTCGGGGCGAGACTGTCCTGCATCCGACTCCTCGTGGCGCTCCTCAGCACCCTTGCCGTTGCGTCCGCGCCGAAGGCGCCGGTGATCTGGCTCCAGAGCTCCTCGTTCGGCCGCATCCTCGCGACGCCGACCCAGCACGCGCTCTACTACTGGCAGGTCGAGAAGGACGGCGGCGGCGCGATCCGCTGCACCGGCGGGTGCGCCAAGCTCTGGCCGCCGCTCGTCGTGGGCTCGGCTGGAGCGGTGCCGCGGGGGGTTGAAGGAATCAAGGGCTCGTTCGGCACGATCCGCCGTCCCGACGGCCGGCTCCAGGTCACCTACAACGGGCTCGCCCTCTACACCTATGTCCACGAAGGGCCGAACGTGGTCCTCTGCAACAACGTGGAGGGCTGGTTCGTCGTCCAGCTCTGACGAGCCATGTCTGCTCGAGCCGCGGCCGGGGTCTGACCCCGGACGTGGCCTGCGCGGACAAGAAGCGTGACGGAAGTGTGTCGCCTTATCCGCGGAAGCCGCGGAAAGCTGCCACGAGCTCGCGCTCGAGACGGGGCGACAGCGGCTCGGACAGCGGCTGGCCGGTCAGGCGGATCGCGACACGCATCTGCTCGACATAGTTGCTGCAGCCCTCGCAGACCGCAAGATGGCGCTCAACGGCACGTCTGGTCCGGCCGGGCAGCGCCCCCTCGACGTAGTCGGTCACGAGCTCGACGATCTCGCTGCAAACAAGATCTTTTCGCTTGACGAGCATCATTCCTCGAAGTACTCCTCGAGCGCGGCGCGCACCTTCGAGCGCGCGCGGTGGAGAAGCACCCTCTGATTGGTCTCGGAAAGCCCGAGAACGCTACACGCCTCCTCCGCTCCGAAGCCTTCGACGTCGCGCAGCGTGATCACGGCACGCTGATTCGGAGGCAACGCCTCGATCGCGGCGTCGATCCGCTCGCGCGCCTCGCGCGCGAGCAACCGCTCTTCGGGAACGGCGCGCGGCGGCGCTTCCCAGTGGCCGGTCGTGTCGAACCGCTCCGGATCGACCGCCCGTTCGTCGTCCTCGCCGCCGAGCGACGAGAACGGCACAATCCGGCCCTCGCGCTTGCCGCGGCTCTTCGCCTGGTTCGCGAGGATCCGGAAGATCCAGGTCTTCACCGAGGACCGACCCTCGAAGCGCTCGAGCCCCTTCAGAACGCCGAGCCACGTCTCCTGGACGACCTCCTCGGCCACCGCCCGGCTCGACACGTAGAGCTGCGCGACGCGCAGCAGCGAGGGCGTGAGCATCCGGACGAGCTCGACGAACGCCGACTCGTCGCGCGCGCGAAGAGCCTGGAGGAGGGCCGCGTCGTCCGTGCGGCGAGCCTACCGTCGATCCGAGAGAATGCGGCGTGGCCGAGGCTCGCGAGGTGATGACCTGGGAGGAGCTCGGCGAAGGCGCGCGAGCCCTGGCCGAGGCCGTCCACGACGACGGCTACCGGCCGGACATGGTGCTGGCGATCGCCCGTGGCGGTCTGCTCGTTGCCGGCGCCGTCTCCTACGCGCTCGACGTGAAGAACACGTACACGATGAACGTCGAGTACTACACGGGCGTCGACGAGCGGCTGCCGGTGCCGATGATCCTGCCGCCCGTCCCGGATCTGATCGACCTCGACGAGGCGAGAATCCTGATCGCGGACGACGTCGCCGACACCGGGCACACGCTCGCGCTCGTCAAGGACTTCTGCGCCGGAAAGGTCGCCGAGGTCCGCTGCGCCGTCCTCTACGAGAAGCCGCAGTCGAGCGTCCACTGCGAGTACGTGTGGCGCCGGACCGACCGCTGGATCGTCTTTCCGTGGAGCGCCGCCGAGCCCGTCGGAGCCAGCTTGACGAAATCCGCCTAGCGAATAGAGTCAAGCCTCGGCTCCGGCTCGGAGGCAGAGACCCATTCGGGAGGAAAAGGAATGAAGAGACGCAAGCACGTGCTGGCGGTGTCGCTCCTGCTCGGAGTGACGGCGCTGCTGGCCGTCGCGGGAACCTCGCTCGGCTCGTCGGCCAAGCACACAGGGGTCTTCAAGGCGGCGTGGATCTACGTCGGTCCCCATAACGACGGCGGCTGGTCACAGGCCCACGACGAGGGTCGCCTGCTCGTCCAGAACACGCTCGGCAGCAAGGTCCAGACCACCTTCAAGGAGAACGTTCCCGAGGGGCCGCAGACCTGTCAGGTGATCGACAGCCTCGTCCGCGATGGGAACCAGATCATCTTCGCGACGTCATTCGGCTTCCAGACCTGCATGGCCTCGGAGGCGAAGAAGTACCCGAAGGTGAAGTTCGAGCAGGCGACCGGGACGGAGCAGTCCTCGAACCTCGCCGAGTACTTCGGCGCGGGTGAGGACTCCGTCTACCTCTCGGGCATGGCCGCGGGCGCGGCGACGAAGAAGGGCACGATCGGCTACGTCGTCGCCTTCCCGATCCCCGAGGTCATCCGCCACGCCGACGCGTTCGCGCTCGGCGCACAGGCGACCCACCCGGGCGTCAAGGTCAAGCTCGTCTGGACGAACTCCTGGTTCGACCCGGCGAAGGAGAAGAAGGCGGCCGAGTCGCTCCACAGCGCGGGCGCTGACGTGCTCGGGCAGAACGTGGACAGCCCGGCGACCGGCCAGTTCGCCGAGTCGGCGGGGATCCCGTGGGTTGGCTACGACTCGAACGCGCAGAAATTCGCGCCCAAGTCCTGGCTGACGGCGGCCGTCTACAACTGGGGCGTCTACTACCTGAAGCGTGTCAAAGCCGCGATGGGCGGCAGCTGGAAGACGGGCTTCTACTACGGGAACATCAAGGACGGCTTCACCGACCTCGCTCCGTTCGGGCCGAGCGTCACCGCCCAGACCAAGGCGGCGATCAAGGCGAAGCGCGCTGCACTGATCAGCGGCAAGTTCTACGAGTTCGCCGGCCCGGTCTACGACCAGAACGGAAAGCTCCGCATCAAGTCGGGCCAGCGTCTGACCGTGAAGGACCTCTACGCGGTCAACTGGCTGGTCAGGGGTGTCATCGGCAGCCCGAAGGGCTAGAGCCGCAGCAGGAATGGAGAGCGCAGTCGCCACGGCCGCCCCGCAGCGGGCGGCCGTGGCATTGCGCGGCATCACCAAGCGCTTCCCCGGCGTCCTCGCGAACGACCACGTCGACTTCGAAGCGGCCGAGGGCGAGGTGCACGCCCTGCTCGGCGAGAACGGCGCCGGCAAGAGCACCCTCTCGAACATCCTGACCGGCCTCTATCGCCCCGACGAGGGCGAGATCCTCCTCTACGGGGAGCCGCGTGAGTTCCACTCGCCGCGCGAGGCGATCGACGCGGGGATCGGCATGGTCCACCAGCACTTCCGCCTCGTCGAGCCGTTCACTGTCGCCGAGAACGTCGTCCTCGGCGAGCACGGCAGCGACGCGAGCTTCCTGGTGCACCCGCGGGTGATCGAGCGGCGTGTCGCCGAGATCGGTGCCCGCTACGGGCTCGATATCGACCCGCGCGCGAAGATCTGGCAGCTCTCGGTCGGTGAGCAGCAGCGCGTCGAGATCCTCAAGGCCCTCTACCGCGAGGCGAAGATCCTGATCCTGGACGAGCCGACAGCGGTGCTGACGCCGCAGGAGGCGGACGCCCTCTTCGTAACCCTGCGCGCGATGGCGCTCGAGGGGCGAACGGTGATCTTCATCTCGCACAAGCTGCACGAGGTGAAGGCGGTCGCCGACCGCGTCACCGTCCTGCGCGGCGGCCGCTCCGTGGCGACCGTCCCGACCGCGGATGCGACTCCCCACTCGCTCGCGGCCTTGATGGTCGGTCGCGACGTGGAGATCAACCGGCGGGTGGAGGACGGCCGCAGCCCGGGCGAGCGCGTGCTCTCGGTCTCGAACCTCTCGGCGGCCGGCGACCGCGGGGCGCTGGCCGTGAAGGACGTCTCGCTCGACGTACGCGCGGGCGAGGTGCTGGCAGTGGCGGGCGTGGCAGGGAACGGCCAGCGGGAGCTGGCCGAGGCGATCACCGGGATGCGGTCGGTCACCCGCGGTGAGGTGCGCGTCCTCGGAGAGCCGCTGCACACCGGCGACCCGCGCGCCGCGATCCGGGCGGGCATCGCGCACGTTCCGGAGGATCGCCTCGGCACAGCCGTGGCGCCGAGCCTCAGCATCGCCTCGAACGTGGTGCTCAAGAGCTACCGCACCAGCCTGGCCTCTCGCGGGCCGCTGCTCCTGCTCGAGAAGATCCGCGAGGGCGCCGCGAGTCTGATCCACCTCTACGACGTGAAGGCCCCCGGCCCGGCGACACCGGCGCGCCAGCTCTCGGGCGGGAACCTCCAGAAGGTCGTCCTCGGCCGCGAGTTCGCCGGTGAGCCGAAGGTGCTGATCGCCGCGTCGCCGACCCGCGGCCTCGACGTGGGCGCGATCGAGTCCGTGCACGCCTACCTGCGGGAGGCCGCCGCGAGGGGCCTCGCGATCCTGCTGATCAGCGAGGATCTCGACGAGATCCTGGCGCTCGCCGACCGGATCGCAGTCATGTACGAGGGCCAGATCGTCGGCGAGGTCGACGCCGGTACAGCGACCGTCGAGGAGATCGGGCTGCTGATGGCTGGACACGCAGAGTGACAAACGCGCGGCAACCGCTGGACCGCGTGCCGGACTTCAGTCTGGCTCGCACGTGCTAGCTCTCGAGCGCAGGCTTAAGCAGCCGCGCTGGCTCTCGTTCGCCGTTCCGATCGCGGCGATCGCGTTCTCGTTCGCGCTGATGGCGCTCGTCCTCGTCGCCACGGGCCACAGCCCCGGCACGACCTACAGGCGGATCTGGGAGTCGGCGTTCACCGCAAACGGCGCGCTGACGCAGACAATCGTCTCGGCGACGCCGCTCGCCTTCACCGGGCTCGCCGCAGCCGTCGCCTTCCGGATGAACCTCTTCAACATCGGCGGCGAGGGGCAGCTCTACTTCGGGTCGATCTTCGCCGCCTACGCAGGCATCTTCCTCGGCCGGCAGGGCTGGCCGACCGCGACGGTGATCGGGGCGATGGTGCTGGCCGGCATGGCCGGCGGCACGGTGCTGGCGCTCGTCCCGGGCGTGCTGCGGGCGGTCTTCTCGACCAACGAGATCATCACCTCGCTGATGCTCAACTACGCCGCCGGCTACCTCCTGAACTACCTGATCTTCGACAGCCACTCGTACATCCGCGACGCGACCTCGCCGAGCGCCGCGGTCTTCCCGCAGGGCCAGATGCTCCCGGACAGCGGCTCGTGGCCGGCCTGGAACCTGCACCTGACGAGCGGCGGCCTCTTCCTGCCACTCGGGTTCGTGCTCGCGATTGCGGCCGCTGCGGTGCTCTGGGTGCTCTACAACCGGACACGCTTCGGGTTCGAGGTACAGGTGATCGGCGACTCGACGCGCGCGGCGCGCTACGCAGGCATGCGCACACGCAGGAAGATCCTCGCGGTGATGGCCATCTCCGGCGCCGTCGCGGGGCTCGGCGGCGCGAGCCAGGACGGCGACTTCCGCCACCTCGTCGACGCGCGCGGCCTGCAGCAGTCCTACTACGGCTACACGGGGATCGTCGTCGCGGCACTCGCACGCTACAACCCGTTCGCGGTCGTGCTCGTCGCCGTCCTGATCGGCGGGCTCGACAACGCCGGTTACACCCTCCAGGGCGCCGACTTCCCGTCCGGGCTCGTCGGCGTGATGAAGGGCATCATCCTCTTCTCGGCGCTCGGCGCCGAGGTGCTGATCCGTTACCGCGTCCGCTTCGGACGGCCGCACGCGGAGCCCGCCGCGTGATCAACAACTCGCTGCTCGTAGTCGTGATCGCCTCAGGCGTCGCCTACGGCACGCCGCTGCTCTACGCCGCGCTCGGAGAGCTGCTCGCCGAGCGCTCGGGCGTGCTCAACCTCGGCGTCGAGGGGATGATGCTCGTCGGCGCCGTCACCGGGTTCTGGACGGTGCAGCGCGTGCACACGAACTCGGGAATCGCCCTCGCGCTAGCGATCCTCGTCGCCGCGATCTTCGGGGCGCTGATGGCTTCGATCCACGCGTTCCTCGTGATCACGCTGCGCGCGAGCCAGATCGTCTCCGGTCTTGCCCTGACGATCTTCGCGGGCGCTGCGGGACTCTCGTCGTACCTCGGCAACGACCTCAACCTCGGGGACAACCCAGCGCGGCATTCCTTCGGCGCCCTGTTCCCGGCGAGCTGGCAGCACTGGTCGGTGGTCGGGCCGATCCTCTTCAGCCAGAACGTCCTCGTCTACCTCTCCTGGCTCTGCGTGATCGCGATCTGGTTCTACCTGAGCCGGACGCGGCAGGGCCTGAACCTGCGCGCAGTCGGCGAGTCACCCGCGGCCGCCGATGCGATGGGGATCAACGTGACGCGCTACCGGTACGTGCACGTGCTCGTCGGCGGCGCCTTCGCCGGGGTCGGCGGCGCGACCTTCACGCTCGCGATCACGCCGCAGTGGGTGGACGGGATCACCGGCGGCGCCGGCTGGATCGCGATCGCGCTCGTGATCTTCGCGTTCTGGCGGCCGGAGCTCTGCCTCGTCGGCGCCTACTTCTTCGGCGCGTTGCAAGCGCTGCCGTCGCAGCTGCAGGCGCGCGAGATCCACGTCGGGCCGACCGAGCTCTACAACGCGCTCCCGTACCTGATGACGATCGTCGTCCTGACGCTGGTCTCGTCGGGCGGCGCGAGGAGGCGGCTCGGGGCGCCCGGCGCGCTCGGACTGCCGTACGTCCGCGAGGAGACATGAATCGGGAGGCCTGGAACAAACGGCATGCCGAGCCGTCGGTGCGCCACTGGGCGACCGAGACGAATGACAACCTCGACGGCGAGGTCGCCCACTTGCCGCCCGGCCGCGCGCTCGACCTCGCCTGCGGCCAGGGACAGAACGCCGTCTGGCTCGCGGAGCGGGGCTGGCAGGTGACTGCGGTGGATTTCTCGGCTGCCGCGCTGGCGAAGGCCCGCGAGAAGAGCTCCAAGGTCGAATGGGTGGAGGCAGACCTGACCGAGTACGAGCCGGAGGCAGGCGCCTACGACCTCGTCACCGTCCTGTTCCTCCAGCTGCCCTCCGCCGAGCGCCGGGTCGTCCTCGCCCGCGCCGCCGCGGCCCTTGCCGCCGGCGGGCTTGTCCTCGTCGTCGGGCACGACAAGCGCAACGAGGGCCACGGCCCGCGCGACCCGGATGTCCTCTACACGCCCGAGGAGATCGTCTCCGAGCTGCCCGGGCTCGTGATCCAGCGCGCGGAGACCGTCAGGCGAGGCGACTCGCTCGACGCACTCGTTCGAGCATCTAGGGCCGCCAGAGCCGAGGGACAGGCCTCTTGAGGCCTGTCCCTACCCACGAACTAGGGCGAGGGCTCTTCGAGCCCGCCCTCGGCGCTGCGGAACTCGCGGCGCAGCTGCTTGACCGTCGGCAGCACGGCGAGCGCAGGGACGATCGGGAGCCAGAAGTTGAAGAGCCGGTACATGATCGTCCCGAGCAACGCCGGCACGAGCGGCAGTCCGACCCAGACGAGCGCGAAGGTCATCGAGACCTCGACCAGGCCGGCGCCGCCGGCTGGGAGCGAGCGCCGCGTCGCTGCATAGGCGGTGGCGTAGGCGAGGATCAGCGCCGGGATCGAGACCTTCGCTCCGAACACGGTCAGAGCTGCCCAGAGGGTAGCGATGTCGCCGAGCCAGTAGAGGCTGACGCCGGCGAAGCCGCTCCAGTGGCTGCGCGGGCTGAGCAGCAGCGAGCGCAGCTTGCAGATCCCGAAGACGGCGTGGGCGAAGTACTGCCGGAGCCGGCCGCCGTCGCCCGGATCGCTGAAACGCTCCGCACGTCGCGGCGAGCTGACCCAGATCGCGACCAGGAAGCCGGGGATGACGAGCAGCCACGGCAACGTCAGTGCGTCCCGGACCGGCTTCGCGCCGCCCGCGAGGAGGAACATCGCCGAGATCAGCGCAGCCGGCGCCAGCACGACGTACTCGAGCACCCCGAGGCCGAGCACGCGCGCGATCGCCTCGCGCCTGTCGAGCCCGGAGCGGCGAAGCGTCCAGTAGTCGACGGCGAAGCCGCCGGCTGCGTGCGTGGCGGCGTAGACGCCGAACCCCGCGAGCACGGTTCGGGTCGTCAACGAGAAGGGAAGCTTCGG
>JBBQTQ010000041.1:0-22330 GCA_038213135.1 Gaiellales bacterium | reverse complement strand
AAACGGTGGGGTCAGAGCCCACCAGCGCCGTGGCGACACGGTGGCTAGCCAAACCCCGTCCGGTGCAAGGCGACACAGGCTCCGCTGACGCAGCCCGCCGAGGAGCCGGGTACGCCGCTCGAGCCACCGGGAGACCGATGGCCTAGAGGGATGGTCACCCTCGACAGAATCCGGCTTACAGGCCTGCTACCGAGAAGCCCCGCTCAGGCGGGGCTTCTCTATCTTGAGGCAGCAGCAACTCGCCAGATCACTTTCGCTCGAAATGAAGAATCCGGCCCTAACAGGCCTGCTACAGCGAGCAAGACCTCGCTGCGAGCTGACCCTCAGGCGCGCAGAGTTACTTCGAGAGCCGTTCCCCGGCCGGGTGGCGACGAGAGCCTGAACGCCCCACCGATCGCGGCCGTTCGTGCGCGGATGTTCCGCAGGCCCTGGCCGCCGGCCTCTTTCTCGTCCTCCAGGCCGCGTCCGTCGTCGCGGATCGTCACGCGACGGACCCCGCCCTCCTCCCCGATCCGCACCTCCGCCCGGCGCGCCTGTGCGTGCCGGCGCACGTTCGCGAGACCCTCCTGGACGATGCGAAAGACCTCGATCTGCTCGTCGGGCCCGAGCTCGACGTCGGCGGCGATCTCCACGTCGACCTCGAGCTGGCCGTCGGCCGTCAGGAACTCGACGTAGCGGCGCAGGGCCGCGTCGAACGGCGCAGTGCCACCGGCGGAGGAGAGGGCGAGCACCGCGAACCGCGCCTCCTGCTGGGCGGCGAGCGCCGCCTCCTTGAGGCGCGGCAGGACCTTCTCCGGGGGTGCGCCCTGCTCGAGCAGGCTGGCTTGGGTCGAGACCGCGAAGAGGTACTGCGCGAGGCCGTCGTGAATCTCGCGCGCGACCCGCGCGCGTTCGTCGGCCACCGCGCGCCCGAACTCGGAGCTGCGGATCGCCTGGGAGACACCCACGAGCAGGACGGTGTACGAGAGGACGCGCAGGAGATCGCCGAGCGAGAACCGATCCGGCGAGAGCAACGGCGTCAAGACGTACTGCAGCTCCGCGAAGAGGGCGAGCGTGGCCGCGAAGGCGAGCCAGCGGTCGAGATCCTCGCCATCTCTGCGATAACGGAGGCCGAAGCCGATGAGCGCCACGAGGCTCAGCAGCGCCTGCAGGCCGAGCGCCACGGTCAGCAGCTGCGGATCATGGCTCTCCCCGGGCGTGAGTCCAGGAAGGTGCGTGCCGAGCGTCCGGCAGCCGAACCAGACGGCGAGCAGCAAGAGCAGGAGACCTGCGATCGTCATGACAGCGCCACGAGCGCCGACGCGCCCCCGGGCGAAGGGTGCGACCGCGATCACCGCCGCGGCGAGCAGCCGCCCGGCAACGCCGGTCCAGCCCTCAGCCCTGCCCAGCGCGGCGCCGCCGAGGACGGGCCCGAGCTCGAACCAGAGCGTCGTCGCCGCGGCGACGAGGAAGCCGCCTGCCAGGAGCGCGTTGAGCCGTCTCGTGTCGACCGAATAGCGAACGCCCGCGAGCACCGCGACCATCGCACCCGTGACCATCACCGCGGTCGTCACGACGAGATGGGCCTGCGGCAGCGAGTACACGCTGCGGGCATGGCCCAGCCCGAACGCGGCGACACCGCCCGCGAGCACGGCGATGAGCAGAACCTCGTCGCGAATCCAAGTCAGATAGGCGGTTGGCTGCGACACGCGCATACGTCTCTTGTCGGCAGGCACCGGTCTGCCGATAAGGGCGGTATGAGCATCCGCGTGCTCGTCGTCGACGACCATCCGCTGACTCGCAGCGCGCTCAGCAGCCTGCTGGAGCAAAGCTCCTTCGACGTGGTCGGCGAGGCTGCGGACGGAGCCGAGGCCGTCGAGCGGGCGCGTCAGCTCCAACCCGACCTCGTCCTGCTCGACCTGGCGATGCCCGGGGTCGACGGGCTCACAGCCTTGCCCCGCGTTCGCGAAGCCGCGCCCACCTGCGAGGTGGTGGTGCTCACGGCGTCGGGGACGGAGGACAACCTGCTCGCCGCAATCCGCGGCGGGGCCGCGGGGTACCTCCTGAAGAGCGAGCCTCCGGAGCGGATCGCCGGCTTCCTCGAGGGTGTCGTCAAGGGCGAGGCGGCCTTGTCCGGGCCCGTTGCCCGGCGCCTGCTCGAGCGCGTGCGCGAGGGCGGCAGCGAGGACGCAGGCGTTCCCGACTCGATCGCCGAGGCGCTCAGCGCTCGTGAAGTCGAGGTGCTGCTCCTGCTGAACGAGCACCTCGGCACGGACGAGATCGCCAAACGGCTCTACATCTCCGAGCACACGGTCCGCTCGCACGTGAAGAGCCTTTTGCGCAAGCTCGAGGTCTCGTCGCGCCGTGAGGCGATCGACGTGCTCGCCCGCGCCCGGGCCTGACCCGCGGCGGGCGAAGCGAATCACCCACCGCGGGGGATGCGCGCGGGCCTCCGTGCGCCGATGCTTTGACCAGAAGATTCGACCGGCTCGAGGGTGTGGCTCCTCAGGCAAACGATCGGCCTCCGCAAGGGGGCCGATCTCGTTTCAGGCGTCGAATCCGTCGAGTGCAGCCTGGACGAGGCCCGGCAGCGTCTCGACGTTGTAGCCGCCCTCGAGGACGGCGGCCACCCGGGGCGCGAGCGCCGCGCTGCGGCGGGCGAGGTCCCGGAAGCCCTCGCGTGTAACTCTCATCTCGGCGAGCGGATCGGCCTCGTGCGCGTCGAAGCCGGCCGAGACGAGCACGAGCTCCGGCTCGAAGGCGCCGACCGCCGGTGCGACGATTCGTTCGAAGGCCGCCGCGTAGTCATCGTCACCGGAGCCGGGCGGGAGCGGCACGTTGATCGACGTCTCGTTGCCCGTGCCCGGCCCACCTGTCCCCGGATAGAACGGCCACTGGTGGAGCGAGACGAAGAGGACGCTCGGATCGTCCCAGAAGATCGCCTCCGTCCCGTTGCCGTGGTGTACGTCCCAGTCGACGATGGCCACACGCTCGAGCCCGAGCTCGACCTGGGCGTGGCGCGCTGCGATCGCAACGTTGTCGAAGAAGCAGAAGCCCATCGCCCTGGCCGGCAGCGCATGGTGGCCCGGCGGCCGAACGAGTGCGAAGCCGCCCAGCTGGACCGCCGCGATCGCGGCACCGGCAGCAAGCATCGCCGCCTCGAAGGTCGTCTCAGAGGCGAGCGTGTCACCGTCCACCGCCATCCGCCGGTCGATCGCGCGAATCGCCGCGATGTAGTCCGGATCGTGGCAGCGCTCCACCGCCTCGATGCTGGCCGGGGCGCCCGCCTCCTCGATCTGCATCGTCTCGAAGAGCACGCGCAGTCGCTCGCCGTTCTCGGGATGCGAGCCGGTGGGGTGGAGGTCTGCGAGCGCCCGCTGCCCTAGGGCGTCGATGAGGCCACCGCTTCGATGCGACCGGCGAGGGCGTTCATGCCCCAGGCCTCGGCGAGAGAGGACGCCTCCGCCCAGGTCGGGGATTGGTCGGCAAGGGAGGGGAGAGGGGCGGAGGCGTCTAACGTGGCTATTCGCCGGTAGAGACGAAGTTCCTCCGCCTGGGCGGCGAAACGTCCTGCCTCGAGCATGGCCTCCAGAGAGCCGTACTCCGCGAGCAGGGACGCGGCCGTTTTCGGGCCGACTCCTTTCGCGCCCGGCAGCCGGTCGGAGGGATCGCCCCGAAGCGCGATGAAGTCGGGCACCTGCGCCGGCTCGACCCCGTAGCGCTCGCGCACCGCCGCCGGCCCGATGCGCGCGATCTCGCTCACGCCCTTCACCGGCTGGAGGATCGTCGTGTGCTCGCCGGCGAGCTGGAAGGCATCGCGGTCGGAGGTCGCGACCAGCGTGCGGCCACCTCGCTTCTCCTCGGCTCTCGCCGCGGCGGCGAGGTAGTCGTCCGCCTCGTGCCCGCCCCCCTTCGCGCAGACGAAGCCGAGCGCGTCGACCATCCGCGGCAGCAGCGCCAGTTGCTCGAGCAGGTCGGCGTCGAACACTCGGCCCGATTGGTAGGCGTCGAAGGCGTCGTGCCGGTACGTCGGCGTCTCGAGCGTGTCCCAGGCCACGACGACCGCTCGCGGTTGCTCCGCCTGCCAGAGCCGGATCAGCATCGAGGTGAACCCGGAGATCGCTCCGGCCGGCCGTCCCTCGGCCCGCCGAATCGTCTTCGGCAGCGCGTGGTAGGCCCGGTGCGCGAACGAGTCCCCGTCGACCGCGAGCAGTGGGCGAGCATCCTCGACGACCCCTGCGGCGCTCATACCCCCACCCTGGGTGGGGGAAGAACCCCTTTCCCTCGCCGTCGACGGTACCCCGAGAAAGCGCACGGCGCTGTGCCAACTCTGGAACAAGAGACGCACTTCCCGGTCACGCGCGAACGCCTCACAGCGCCGCATGCAATTCGTAGATTCGCGCCATCAGCCGGTCGGTGGCCTCCTGGGCGGCGTCTTTCGGCTCCAGCCCGGCCAGGTCGCTCACGTCGATCGGCTTCCCGTACGACACGTGCAGCCGCTCCAGCCGGGCGAGCCGGTCGGTTCCCTTGAGCGCCGCGGGCATCAGCGGCACCCCGGCCTCGAGCGCGATCCGCGCCGATCCCGTCCGGGGCCGGTGCTCGAACTTTTTGCGCAACCCCTTCTCCCGCCGCGTCCCCTCCGGGAACATCGCGACGATGCGACCCTCCCGGCACAGGCGCACCGCAGTCTCGATCGCCTCGTAATCCTTCTCGCCGCGGCGCACCGGGAACGCGCCGCCCGCCCGAAGAACCGGCGCGAGCACCGGGTTGAACAGCTCCGACTTGCCCATGAAGTGGAGCTGCCGCGTCGGCCACAGCGGAATCCCGAGCGGCCAGGGATCGAAGCTGGAGTTGTGATTCGCGGCGAGCACGAAGCCGCCGTCCGCCGGCAGGTTCTCCAACCCCCGTACCCGCAGGCGGTACGCGCCGTACATGACAGGGAAGCTGATCCCACCGGCGAAGAGATAGAAAGGTGTGACGTTTCTCACCGCGCAAGTATCGGCCAATAGGAGCCCGCGAAGGGCTCCGCTAAGGTGAATTCGTGGGCAAGACCGTCGTAATCGCAGAGAAACCCTCCGTCGCTCGCGACATCGCTGCCGCACTGCCGGGCAAGTTCGCGAAGTACGAGGGCTACCTCGAATCCGACGATCACGTCATCACGTACGCCGTGGGGCACCTCGTCGAGCTCTCCGAGCCCGAGGACTACGACGAGCGCTTCAAGAAGTGGCGAATGGCCGACCTGCCGATCGTTCCCGACGCCTTCAAGCTCCGCCCGCGCGACGCCAAGTCGAAGAAACAGCTCCAGCTGATCCACAAGCTGGTCGCACGTGACGACGTCGACCACGTTGTGAACGCTTGCGACGCCGGCCGCGAGGGCGAGCTGATCTTCGCGTACACCTACGAGACCGCGAAGAAGAAGAAGCCGGTCGAGCGCCTCTGGCTGAACTCGATGACGAAGAAGGCGATCCAGGATGCGTTCGCCCGGCTCCGGCCGGGGGACGAAATGCAGACGCTCGAGGAGGCCGCCCGCTCGCGCTCCGAGGCCGACTGGCTCGTCGGCATGAACGCGACGCGCGCGGCCTCGATCCGCCTGCGCTCCGCCTTCGACGGCGCCGTCTCCCTCGGTCGCGTCCAGACGCCCACGCTCGCGCTCGTCGCGCGCCGCGAGCTCGAGATCCGCGCCTTCGTCCCCGAGCCGTACTGGCTTGTCGAGGCTCGCTTCGCGGCGAGCGGCGAGCGGCTCTACAGCGGTCGTTATCTCGGCGGCAAGCGGCTGCCCAAGGAAGAGGACGCGAAGGCCGTGGTCGACGCCGTCCGCGGGCAGCCGGGCGAGATCACGAAGCTCGAGAAGAAGGAGGAGCGCGAGGCCGCGCAGCTGCTCTACGACCTGACGACGCTCCAGCGCCACGCGAACACCGAGTTCGGCTTCTCGGCTCGCCGCACGCTCGGCGCCGCCCAAAAGCTCTACGAGGACCGCAAGGCGATCACTTACCCGCGTACGAGCTCGCGCTACCTCTCCACGGACCTGATCGAGGAGATCAAGCCGACCGTGGCGCTGCTCGGCGGGCAGCGCGAATACGCGAAGGCGGCCCAGTTCGTGCTCGAGCTCGACCAGCTCCCGCTCGGTCGCGTGGTCAACAACGAGAAGGTCACCGACCACCACGCGATCATCCCGACCCGCTCCGACGTCGACCCGTCCGGCTGGGGTGAGGACGAGCAGAAGGTCTACGACCTCGTCGCCAAGCGCTTCCTCGCGATCTTCCATCCCGAGGCGGTCTACGAGCGGACGCGCGTCGAGACGACGGTCAAGGAGCACGTCTTCCGGACGAGCGGACGCGTCCTGATCGAGGCCGGCTGGAAGTCCGTTTATGGCGAGGAGGCCCAGGGCGAGGCGACCGACGACGACACGGGCGGCGACCAGCTCCTCCCGCGGCTCGAGAGCGGCGAGGCCGTCGAGACGCGGAACGTCGAGGCCCTCGCCAAGGAAACGCAGCCGCCACGCCGCTTCTCGGAGGCGTCGCTGCTGGCCGCGATGGAGGCCGCCGGCAAAGACATCGAGGACGAGAACCTGCGCGAGGCGATGAAGGAGTCCGGAATTGGCACTCCGGCGACTCGGGCGGCGATCATCGAGCGCCTGATCCAGGTCGCGTACATCGAGCGCGAAGGTCGCGCCCTGCACGCGACCGAGAAGGGGATCCAGGTGATCGGCCTGCTCGGCCCGCACCCGCTCACCTCGCCCGAGCTGACCGGCGAGTGGGAGCACCGCCTCGACCTGATCGAGAAGGGCGCCGACAGCCGGCAGCGGTTCATGGACGACATCGTCAAGTTCACCACCGAGACGGTTGCCGAGCTCGACAAGCTGAAGGGCGTCAAGATCGAGCGCGCGAACCTCGGGCCCTGTCCCGTCTGCGGCCGCGACGTGATCGAGAACCGCAAGGGCTACTCCTGCTGGTCGAAGGACGACCCGGGCTGCGGCTTCGTGATCTGGAAGCAGAAGGCCGGGAAGTCGTTGCCGCCGAGCGTTGCCAAGGAGCTGATGGCGAACGGTCGGACCGAGAAGCCCGTCACGGGCTTCCGCGGCCGCTCCGGCCGCAGCTTCAACGCGAAGCTGAAGATGCTCCAGAACGAGGAGGGCAAGTGGCGCGTCGACTTCGACGAGCCCTGGGCGACGGGCGCCCCGCCTCCGGAGGCCGCGACGACCGATGCGGACGGCGATGGGGCGAAGAAGAAGCCGGCGCCGCGCAAACGCCGGGCCAAAGCGGCCGTAACGGCCGCTGAAGACTAGCTTCACGAAGGCTTAACACCGCTCTGCAAACCTTCGGGCATCGCCTGCGTCCTCTTCTACGAAAGCCCAGCAAGCCCACCGGAAACCGTCTTGGCGCCGGCGGCGAAATACAGATCGGGCGCTCATCGTTGACAGTTTTGTTGCGTATTCGGCGGGAACTACCCCTGGCGGTACGAGGAGATTCAACTTAGAGTCAGAAAGGCACCCAGGGCGATGAAGGCCGCCCTTTGAGAGCAGCACGAAAGGACGCGATCACCACTTGACCCAGAATCAGTTGACCGAACTGCTCGAAAGCGATCAGGCGCGCGTGATGCTCGAAGCCGCCGAGGAGCGCGGCTTCGTCGAGCCCGCAGAGCTCGAGGCCCTGGCGCTCGAGAACGACCTCGCCGACGAGGAGGTCGAGCAGCTCACGGTCGAGCTCCAGACGATCGGGCTCGAAGTCGGCCGTCCCAAGGTCGAGGAAGAGGCCCCTGCGCTCAACCTCAAGGTCGACGAAGTCAGCGCGAGCGCAGACAGCCTGCAGCTCTTCCTGGCCGACGTCGGGCGTCACAAGCTGCTGACCGCGGCCGAAGAGGTCACGCTCGCGAAGCAGATCGAGCGCGGCGATCCTGTCGCCAAGCGCCGGATGATCGAGTCGAACCTCCGACTCGTGGTCTCGATCGCCAAGGGCTACCGCGGCCTCGGTGTCCCGTTCCTCGATCTGATCCAGGAGGGCACACTCGGCCTGAACCGCGCGGTCGAGAAGTTCGACTGGCGCCGCGGCTACAAGTTCTCGACGTACGCCACCTGGTGGATTCGCCAGTCCGTGCAGCGTGCGGTCGCCAACCACGCGCGCACGATCCGCGTGCCCGTTCACGTCGTCGAGCGCCAGCAGAAGCTCGGCCGCGCCGCGCGCCGGCTCGAGGTCGAGCTGGGCCGCGAGGCGACGAAGCAGGAGCTCGCCGAGGCGACTGGCCTGCCGATCCAGCACGTGGACGAGGCGCTCGGCGCCGCGCAGGCATCCGTTTCGCTGAACCAGACGGTCGGCGCCGACGACGAAGGTGAGCTCGGCGATCTCTTCGCCGACCGTGAGGCTGCCGATCCGTTCGAGGAGGCCGAGGAGTCGCTGAAGCGACAGGGCGTCCGCAAGGCGCTCGACGCCCTTCCCGAGCGTGAGCGGAGGATCCTCGAGCTTCGCTTCGGCTTCGAGGGCGAGCCGTGGACGCTCGAGGCGATCGGCCAGGAGCTCGACCTGACCCGTGAGCGGGTCCGCCAGCTGGAGGGCCAGGCACTCGCCCGGCTCGCCGCGCTGCGCGAGCTGCAAAGCGTCGCCGCTTAGCAACCCGCCGTAGGTCAGCTGAGACCGAGGGACAGGGCTTTGCCCTGTCCCTCACCCAACCTTCCTGGTCCGCGGTCGTCTTTTCCTCTTAAATACCGGCAGAACCGCAACAAGGAGGGAATGTGAGGGGAAAGATCAAGTGGTTTGCGCCGCTTGCGCTGCTCGTGGCCCTGTCACTCGTGGGCTACAGCACCGCCGGCGGCCAGAACAAGACTGCGAGTAACGCGCTCGTCTTCGCCGGGGCCTCTGATCCGGTGATCATCGACGGGCCACTAGTTTCGGACGGCGAGTCGCTTCGCGTGGTCGACCAGATCTTCCAGGGCCTCGTCGGTCTCAAGGCGGGCAGTACCCAGATCATCCCGCTGCTCGCGACGAGCTGGAAGGCGAGCAAGGACGGTCTCTCCTGGACGTTCACGCTGCGCCAGGGCGTGAAGTTCCAGGACGGCACGGCGTTCAACGCCGCGGCGGTCTGCTTCAACTTCAACCGCTGGTTCAACTTCCCGGGGCCGCTCCAGAACAGCTCCGTCACCTACTACTGGAACACGGTCTTCGGCGGCTTCGCGCATCCCGCTTCGGGGAACCCCGGGCCGGACAAGGCTCTGTACAAGAGCTGCAAGGCCAACAAGGACCGCACGGCGACGATCAACCTGACTCGCCGCTCGACCTCGTTCCTCGGCGCGCTGGCGTTGACGAATTTCGGCATGGCGAGCCCGACGGCGCTCGTGAAGTACAAGGCCGATGCCGGCACGGTCGACTCGAACGGCGTCTTCCATCCCGCCGGCACGTTCGGCACGCAGCATCCGATCGGGACGGGCCCCTACATGCTGAAGTCGTGGCAGGTCGGGAACAAGCTCGAGCTCGATGCCAACCCGACGTACTGGGGGCCGAAGGCGAAGCTGCAGCGGATCATCATCCGGCCGATCGCCGACAACGCAGCGAGGTTGCAGGCGCTGCAGACCGGTGAGATCCAGGGCTACGACCTCGTAGCGCCGCAGGACATCGCCACGGTCAAGAGCAGCAGCAAGCTGAAGGTCCTCGACCGCCCGGCGTTCAACGTCGGCTACGTCGGGATCAACCAGTCGATCCCGCCGATGAACAACATCCTCGTCCGCCGGGCTCTGGCGTACGGGCTCGACCGCTCGACGGTCGTGAAGGCGTTCTACGCGGGGCGCGGCGAGGTGGCCGACCAGTTCCTGCCGACATCGCTTGTCGGCTATGCGCACTCGGGCGTTCCGCAGTACTCGTACGACCCGGCGAAGTCGATCGCGCTGCTGAAGCAGGCGGGGCTGACGACGCCGGTGCCGATCGAGTTCTGGTACCCGACGAGCGTCTCGCGGCCGTATATGCCGGATCCGCAGCGGAACGCGGAGGCCTTCGGCGCCGGGCTCGAGAAGGCCGGCTTCAAGGTCACGTTCAAGAGCTCTCCGTGGCGGCCGGACTACCTGGCCGGCGTCCAGAGCGGCAAGGCGGAGGTCTACCTGCTCGGCTGGACGGGCGACTTCGGTGACCCGGCCAACTTCGTCAACGTCCACTTCGGTGCGTTCAATCCGCAGTTCGGGTTCAACAACGGGACGCTCTTCAAGCTGCTCGCAAGGGCAGACGCGGAGACCGACCTGGCGAAGCGCGACAAGCTGTACCAGCAGGCAGAGATCGCGATCATGAAGTACCTCCCGATGGTTCCGTACGTCCACAGCAAGCCGGCGCTGGCGTTCCAGAAGAACGTCAACGGCTACGCGCCGAGCCCGGTCTCGCTGGAGTCGTTCGCAACCGTCTCCTACGGGGCGTAGTGAGCTAAGAGAAAGAGCCGGCGGACGACTAGATGCTGCGGTTCGTCGTCCGCCGGCTCCTTCTTCTGATCCCGATCCTGCTCGGGCTCTCGGTCCTCGTCTTCATCTGGATCCGACTGCTCCCGGGCTCCCCCGCGCAGGCGCTACTCGGCGAGCGGGCGACGCCGCAGTCGATCGCCCAGCTGCAGCACCAGTACGGTCTCGACAAGCCGCTCTACGTGCAGTACTGGCGCTACCTGAGCACGCTCGCCCACTTCGACTTCGGCTCGAGCATCTCGAGCCAGCGGACCGTGATGTTCGAGATCGGCCACCGCTTCCCGGCGACGGTCGAGCTCGCGGCCTCGGCGATGTTCTTCGCTATCCTGCTCGGGATCCCGCTCGGCTTCTTCGCGGCGAAGAAGCACGGCTCGATCTTCGACCACGGCAGCCTTGTCGTCTCGCTGATCGGGATCTCGATCCCGATCTTCTTCCTGGGCCTGATCCTCAAGTACATCTTCGCCGTCAAGCTCGGCTGGCTGCCGAGCGTCGGGAGAGAGGACGTGCTGGCGTTACGACCCCACCCGACCAACTTCTACCTCCTGGACGCGATCCTGAACGGCGACCCGGGAGCGCTCTGGGACACGATCAAGCATCTGATCCTGCCCGCGATCGCGCTCGGCTCGATTCCGCTCGCGATCGTCGCGCGGATCACCCGCGCCGCGGTGCTCGACGTCCAGAACGAGGACTACGTGCGCACGGCGCGCGCCAAGGGCTTGCCTCCGAACGAGGTCGACCGGCGCCACGTCCTGCGCAACGCCCTGCTTCCGATCTCGACGATCATCGGTCTGCAGACCGGCCTGTTGCTCTCCGGCGCCGTGCTGACCGAGACGATCTTCGCCTGGCCCGGGGTGGGTTTCTGGCTGAAGGAGGCGATCTTCAACCGCGACTACCCGGTGCTGCAGGGCGGCATCCTCTTCCTGGCGATCGTCTTCGTCCTCGTCAACCTGGTCGTGGACATCTCGTACGCGATCATCAACCCGCGGATCAGGCTCTCGAACTGATGTCGATCGCCGAGCTCGAATCCCGAGAGATCCAGCTCGGCGCGTCGACCGGGGGGCTCTGGTCGGACGCCTGGCAGCGGCTACGGCGGAACCCGGCGGCGCTCGTGGGCTTCTTCCTCGTCGGTGCGTTCGTGGTGATCGCGCTCTTCGCGCCGCTGATCGCGCCCTACGCGCCGAAGGACCAGAACATCCTGCTCGTCGCCAACGGCTGCTGCCCGGGGCCCAGCTCGGCCCACTGGTTCGGCGTCGACCAGCTCGGGCGCGACGAGCTCTCGCGCATCCTCTACGGCGCGCGCTTCTCGCTCGAGATCGGCGTCGTCTCGGTGATCGCGGGCCTGTCGATCGGCCTGCTGCTCGGGTCGATCGCCGGTTACATCGGCGGCTTTATCGACTCGCTGATCATGCGGATGATGGACATCATGCTCGCGATCCCGGGGCTGCTCCTCGCGATCGGGATCGTCGCCGCGCTCGGGCCGGGGCTCTACCAGATCATGATTGCGGTCGGGGTTGCGAACGTTCCGGTCTTCGCGCGCCTGTTACGAGGATCGGTGCTGGCGCAGCGGGAGCAGGACTTCGTGCTCGCCGCGCGGGCGGTGGGCGCGCGCAAGCGGCAGATCCTCTTCTCGCACATCCTCCCCAACGCGATCTCGCCGGTAATCGTGCAGGGGACGCTCGCGATGGCCACGGCGATCATCGACGTCGCCGGCCTCGGCTTCCTCGGCCTTGGCCCGCAGGATCCGGGCACGCCGGAGTGGGGAACGATGCTCACCCAGGTCGACCTCTACCTGCAGAGCGCGCCGTTCCTGGCGATCATCCCGGGTGTCGCGATTGTCCTCTCGGTGCTCGGGTTCAACCTGATCGGCGACGGGCTGCGCGAGGCGCTCGACCCGAAGCTCCGCGGGCGCGTCGGTCGTATCGGCCGCTTCAAGCTGGCGAAGGCCAAGACGAGTGGCTGAGCCGCTGCTCCAGGTCGAGGGCCTGGAGGTGCAGTTCTGGACGGCGCGTGGCCAGGTCTACGCCGTCAACGGCGTCTCCTTCGAGGTCTCGGAGGGCGAGACGCTCGGCATCGTCGGCGAATCGGGCTGCGGCAAGAGCGTCACCTCGCTCGCGCTGCTCGGGATCTTGCCCCGCGCCGGCCGGGTCGTAGCGGGCTCCGCGATGTTCCAGGGCCGCGACCTGCTTCAGCTGCCCGACAAGGAGCTGCGCGGGATCCGCGGCAAGGACATCGCGATGATCTTCCAGGACCCGATGACGAGCCTGAACCCGGTGCTGACGATCGGGCGGCAGATCGTCGAGCCGCTCGAGACGCACTTCGGGCTCGAGCGCAAGGCGGCGACCCTCCGTGCGATCGAGTTGCTCGACCAGGTCGGGATTCCTAGCGCAGCGGCCCGCGTCGGCGACTACCCGCACCAGTTCTCGGGCGGAATGCGCCAGCGCGCGATGATCGCGATCGCGCTCGCCTGTGAGCCGAAGGTGCTGATCGCCGACGAGCCGACGACGGCCCTCGATGTCACGATCCAGGCGCAGATCCTGGACGTACTCCGCAACCTCGTCGTCGACCGCAAGACGGCGCTGGTCCTGATCACCCACGACCTCGGCGTCGTGGCCGGCACGTGCGAGCGCGTCAACGTGATGTACGGCGGCATGTTCATGGAGACGGGCTCGGCCGAGCAGATCTTCGCGACGCCGCGGCACCCGTACACGCTCGGCCTCTTGCAGAGCGTGCCCAGGCTCGACGCGACCCGCCGCGGGAAGCTCCAGCCGATCGAGGGCGCCCCCCGCGACATGCTCTCGCAGCCCAGCGCCTGCCCGTTTCAGCCCCGCTGCCGCTACGAGGTCGAGGAGTCTCGGATGTCGGTGCCGCCGCTTCGCGAGCTCGAGCCCGGCCACTGGGTCGCCTGCTTCAACCCGGTGCCGGCCGAGGAATGGGCGGGGAGCGTCGCGTGAACGAGAACCTCGTTGAGGTCGACGACCTCAGGGTCTACTTCCCTATCCGCAGCGGGATCGTGCTCGATCGCCATATCGGCGACATCAAGGCCGTCGACGGGGTCACGTTCGAGATCAGGCGCGGCGAGACGCTCGGGCTCGTCGGCGAGTCGGGCTGCGGCAAGTCGACGGTGGGCCGCGCGTTGCTGCGGCTTTACAAGCCGACCTCGGGCCGGATCACCTTCGACGGGCAGGACGTGACGAGCCTCAGCGAGCGCGAGCTACGACCGCTCCGCCGGCGGATGCAGATGGTCTTCCAGGATCCATTCGCCTCGCTCAACCCGCGGCACAGCGTGGGCCGGATCATCGCCGAGCCGATGAGGGTGCACGGGCTTGCTGGGCGGCGCGGCGCGGGCGACCGCGTCCGCGAGCTGCTGAAGACCGTCGGCCTGCCCGCGGACGCCGCCTCCCGCTACCCGCACGAGTTCTCGGGAGGGCAGCGCCAGCGGATCGGGCTAGCTCGGGCGCTCTCGCTGAATCCCGACTTCGTGGTCGCCGACGAGCCCGTCTCGGCGCTCGACGTTTCGATCCAGGCCCAGATCATCAACCTGCTCGAGCAGCTCCAGGACGAGTTCGACCTTACGTACCTGTTCATCGCGCACGACCTCGCGGTCGTCCGCCACATCTCCGACCGGATCGTCGTGATGTACCTCGGCTCGATCGTCGAGGTCTCGCCGGCCGACGAGCTCTACACGAACCCGCTGCACCCGTACACGATCTCGCTGCTCTCGGCGGTGCCGATCCCCGATCCGGTCGTCGAGCGCAAGCGGAAGCCACTGCTGCTGGCCGGCGACCTGCCGAGTCCGGCGAATCCGCCGCCCGCCTGTCGCTTCCACACGCGCTGCCCGTTCGTGCAGCCGACACGCTGCCGCGAGGACGTCCCTGAGCTGCGAACGCTCGCCAGCGGGCACCTCGTGGCGTGCCACTGGGCCGAGCAGATCAAGGCCGGAGAGCTGCAGCCGCACGAGGTCGAGCCCGTTTTCGAGGCTCCTGTGACGGTCGGAAACGTCTGGGAACCGCCTCCGACATAGGCGCATCCCTGAAACGGGGGTGTTTGCGGAGCTAAAGAGGCTGCAATCCACGGCCGATACGCACACCGTGGACGCTGCTGAGCGCAAAAAGATTCTGAGTCGCTACATCGACCACTCGCGCCGCTTCGACGAAGCGGCCGCGAGGCGGACGAACGTCAGCGCTGAGATCATCCCGTTCTCCGCACCCCTCCGCGAGCTCGAACAGGAGCCGACGAACCGGGAGATCGAAGTCCTCCAGCTGATCTCGGAGGGCCTCGTGAACCGCGACATCGGCAAGCGGCTGTTCCTGTCGGAGGAGACTGTCAAGTCTCACGTCCGACACCTGCTCGCCAAACTCCAAGCGCGGTCTCGAGCCCACGCCGTAGCCGTCGGCTTCCGGCGTGGGCTCCTGACCTAGCGCTAGGCAATCCACAACCTGTGAGGAACCCGCAACAGGCGGAGGTCACAGAAATGTGGACAACAGAAGCTATGCCTGCGGACTTACCAGTTCGACGTGCCGCCGGCAACAGCCGCGCGGCTAAGCAAGCTTGCGAGCTTGCGCATGTTTCACTCCTCTCACGAGGGGACTAACGGCAACTCGGCTTATACCTCTTTTGGGTGACAGATGCAAACGGAACTGACTAACCTGGCTCGGCCCCTTAAGGCACGTGTGTCGCTGGTGGACTGGCGCATCGCGACCTGGGCGGCGCTTCTCGCCGCGACCACGGTCGCCTTGGGCTGCTCGCTGGTGGCTACCGGGTGGCATCTGAAGAGCCCATTTGTCGTGGCGGGGCTTGCCGTGGTTGCTGCGGTCGCTGAGCTGAGCCGAGTTCGCCTGAGTAACGACACCGAAGAGTCGATTTCGCTGGTGCCCACAATCTTCGCCGCCGTGCTCTTCGGGCCGCTCGCTTCGATGCTGGTCGCGGGAGTGTCCTACTTGCCACACCTGAGGGGGCCAAGGCTCAAATGGATTAGCTACACGAGTAGCCGGGCGCTGACCGGATGCCTTGCGGGGCTCGTTTGCCTTTGGGCTACCTCTATCCCAACAAGCAGGTTCGCCGCGATCGCGATCGCAACGACTGCTGGCACCTTGCTCGCACAGGCACTCGATGCCGTCTTCGCAACCGTCATTGCGAAACTGCGAGGCAACTCGGTTCGAAGTCTCATGCGGGCGATCGGGCCGCCCGTTGTGGCAGCCATCCCGCTCTACTCTCCGGTGATCGCCGCCCTCGCCTATGTATACGAGGCGGTCTCACCCTGGACGTTGGTGTTGTTCTTCCTTCCGGCACTTGCTGCTCAGCGGTTGTTCGGCCTCTATCAGGATCAGCGCCATCTGGCTGAGCAACTCACAGGCGCGAACGATCAGCTCGAGCGGGCAAACCTCTCTTTCGCAACCGCACTTGTCGCTACCCTCGACGCGCGAGATCGCTACACGGCGGGCCATTCCGCAGCAGTCGCAATCTATGCACGTGATATCGCCGTACGCCTAAGCCTCTCTGATGAGGAGCAGCAACTGGCTCACCTTTGTGGACTAGTGCATGACATCGGGAAGATCGGGCTGCCGCCGGGCCTCCTTGAGAAACCCGGGACGCTGACGCTTGAGGAGCGTCGCCAAATGGAAGGGCACTCAGCAATTGGAGAGAGGATCCTCGCGAACGTTGAGGACTACGCTCTCATCGCTACGATCGTCCGCCACCACCACGAGCGCTGGGACGGCGAGGGATATCCAGATCGCTTGGCCGGCGACTCAATCCCGCTCATTTCCAGGATCATCGGAGTTGCCGATGCGTACGACGCCATGACGTCTGATCGTCCGTATCGGGACGCAATGCCGAGCCGAGTCGCCCGCATGCGTCTAGCACAGGGGGTCGAGACACAGTTCGACACGACAGTAGTTGCCGCATTCGAGGCGATCCTGGCGCCCGCCAGCGAGAGGTATCGCTGCGGGAACCGAGAGGACTTCAATCTTGCTGACCAGGACCACTACTCGCAGCCCCAGGCCGTCGCCGACGTTGCATAGTTAGAGCTGTCGGCCCTCGGTGAACCTTAGGGCCGCTTCGGTCCGGGATCGAGCCCCGAGTTTCTCAAAGATGTGGTGCAGATGGACTTTCACGGTTCGTTCGCTGATGAAGAGAAGTCGTGCGATCTCCTTGTTGGAGAGACCCTGAGCTACTAGAGACCCGACTTCTTTCTCGCGCGGCGAGAGATCCTCAGGTGAACGCGGGCGCGCTGGACGTGGGATGCGCACGCCCTCGCTTCGCGCAAGGTCGTCGTCATTCGCGCGCCCAAGAATGTCGACCAGGAGTGGAAGCGTTCCTGGACTGTCCGAGACCACTGACAAGAGTCGCGGGTATGCGCGGTACGCGGTGACAAACGGGTCGAAGATCGACCCCTCCGCGCCGGCTTCGAATGCTTCGAGGACATGTCCCGCGGCACCCGCTCGATCTCTCATGAGTCCGACGATTGCGAGAACCCAACGCGCGAGGGCTGTGGCTTCAGGCCTTATGGACATTGAGCCCGCTTCCCGTGCCGCTTTCTCTGCTTGCGCCGTATCGCCGGCGACGGCGCTAACCAATGCCTCGCATGCCCGAAACTCCGCTTCCATGCTCGCTACAGATCTCAGCGGGGGACGCGCTTCTAGCGAATCACGAGCGTCCTCCACTGATCCAAGCGCTAGGTGCATGCGTGCCCGAATCGATAGCGAGTTCAGTAGAACGAACTGTGCGCGACGCTCTCGAGCGGTGGGCTCAACGAGGTCCAAGAGGTGGCGACAGCGAGAGAAGTCGCGCTTTCCCAGGGCGGCAGCTGCTCCATCCATAAGGGCGTGAGGCAGCACGAACTCGAGGCGAGTGGCGCGTGCATCCGCGATCTGGCTTTCGGCGAGGCTTAGCGCCTCTTGGTACTCCCCCATCATGACGAGCGCGTTGGCGCAGGAGTGCAGGAAGGACGTTCGAATGATTGGATCGTCGGCACGACGAGACAGGCTCGCCCAGTCGCGGGAGAGATGCCCAACTGAATGCAAGTCTTCCCGCCAGATTCCCACGATTAGCTGCCCGCTCGCGAGTTGAACGAGACGGTTGGGGTCGTTCCCGACCTCCGAAGCGAAGTCATCCAGCAACTCAGCTGATTCAGGTCGCTCAAGGGCCATGGCGGCCAAAAAAGCACCCCAACGTGCTTGCTGAGAATCCTCTGGAGATTCGGCAAGTCGTCGGGCGTTCGTGTAGTGACGCAGCGCTGCTTCGTCTCGGTGGCCCATGAGTGCACTTGCTCCTGCGAGGATCGCGGCACGTGCGGCCAGAGCCGGGCGATCTTGCAAACGACTATGAGCCTGAAGAGCGAGCGTCTCCGATCGCGCGACTTGGCCCTCCCGGAAGGTGACCTCCGCCTCAGCCAAGTCGACTATCGGAGCGGTCTCCCCGCGCGTCATGGCTACCTCGAGGTACCCGGTAATCGTGGTCAACCGACCTTGTTTAAGCATCGAGGGCAGCGCGCTCTCGAGGCACTTCATGAAGACGTCCTGGGTACAGAAGTGACAGCTGACGGAAAGCGCATCGTCCCATCGACCATGCTCGGCGAGCGCATCGACGACCGTCGCTGCGATGGTTAGACGATCGACTTCGGCAAGCTCGCGTAGCTTCTCCTCAAGGAACGAACGGAGCAAGGGGTGCATGTCAAAGCTGTCGTCATTCGCTCTAATGAGAAAGCCAAGGCGCGCCGCCGTGGAAAGGACTTGGTCACACACAGGCCCAAGGAGGTGACGAGCTATGTCCCGTGTGATGGCGGGCGTTAGAGCTAGCTTGAGGAGCGAACCCTTTAGCTCGCGATCAGCCTCTTGGTAGAGCTCTTCTGCGAAGTATTCGTAGAGCGACTGAGGCATACGTGCGCCGGGGACATCATCCAACCCGGCTGTTAACGAAGCGATTCCGATGATCGCGGGCCAACCCTCGGCAAGGGCGACGATTCCGCCGATCTGATCCCTTCCCGCGAGGACCTCGGCCGCTTCGTCTTGGCTCATCGCGAGGGAATGCGTTGCCAGCTCGTGAATCTCGCCGTACAGGACTCGGCGCGCGGTTGCCCACGCGGGGCGCGATCGAGTGGTCACGAGGAGTCTGACCGGCGACTTCTGGACAAGGATGTCGACGAACCGCTCGCTCTCCTGCGAGTCGGCGGCGAATTGGTAGTCGTCGAAACCGAGCCACGCGTCGTCGGGCCAGTCCGCGAGATCCTCCGCGAGGAGCTCGGCGAGGGGGACGACGTCCGCTTCCGGAGTGCTCGCGGCCTTCAGGCGGTCGCGCATCCGTCGGCCGGCGTTCGGAACCACGGCTCCGGCGGCCTCGGCGAGTCCGACAGCAAGCGCAGCCACGTCCGACGAGGCGATCGTGCCGCGGTACCACCCATGGTTGCGCTTCGCGAGCCACTGGCGGGCCAGCGTCGTCTTGCCGTAGCCGGCGGGTGCGACGAGCATCAGGACGCGCGCGGTGGCTTCGTCGAGCAGGCGCGTGAGGCGCGGGCGCTCGATGATCTTCGGGCCGACTGCGCCCAGGTCTAACTCATTGCCGGCCTGCCGTGCCTGCACTGTGTGCGGACCGTAACTCGGAACGGTCCGAATTTCGAGATGTGCCGTGCCTGCGGCCAAGTAGTCAGCCGCAGGCACGGGCTGCCGTTACCCTCTGCGAACGACCGCCGGACCGAGGGCTTGCGTGAGCGGGTCTTCTCCCGTGAGCAGCCTGTAGGCGGCTGGAATCTGCCGCCGACGAGATACTCCGAGTTTCTGCCGAAGCGCATCGCTGTGCGCCTTTGCGGTTCTCGACGCGATGCCGAGCCGCACGCCCACCTCCTCGTTTGAACAGCCCTCGGCGATGAGAGACACCACCTGCCGCTGCCTTGCCGTGATCGTCGGAAGGGCTTGTGTGAGGACTTCGTACATGGCCTGCAGACTAGTAGTGGCCGCGTCTTACGACCATTGGTCGGAAGGAGTATCCGCTGTTGTAAGACTCGTCCCGTGGATCTCGCATTACTCCAGGGCCTGCCCCGGCCGCTCGTGCTCGTGTTCGCGCGTCACTTCGGCTGACTGTTCTGCCAGGAGCAGGTCGCGCAGTTGCGCGACGCCTATCCGCGCTTCAGGGAGCTCGGCGCCGAGGTCGCGGTCGTCACCTTCGCATCCCAGGAGGAGACCGACCGCTTCTGCGAGGGAGCGCCGTTCCCGTGCCTGGCCGACCCGTCGCGGGAGGCGTACGACGCGTTCGGGCTCGAGCGGCGCCCGAGCGCGTGGCGCATCTTCGATCCGCGTCAGGCCGGCGCGTTCGTCCGGGCGACGCTCGCCGGGCACCGGGCGAGACGGACGCGACTCTCGTCCCTGCAGCTCGGCGGCACGTTTGTCCTCGACCGCGACGGCGAGATCCGGTACGCGCACCGCAACCGGAACCCGGCGGACAATCCACCGCTCGAGGAGCTGCTGCGCGCCGTCGAGGGGCTCAGGTCTCGCGCATGAAGCCCTGGCGGGCGGCGCTGACGAGCGCGACCGCCTCGGGGAAGAGCACGCGCATGGCGTCGCGAAGGGCGATCGCCTGTTCGTCCGGGCCGCCGCTGACGTCCATCCGCTTCAGCGCGGCGGCGGTCAGCTCGACCGCCGTGTTCAGGGTCAGCGTCGCGAACTGCTCCTTCTGCGCGTCGGCGACCGACTCGGCCTGACGCTCCGCGAACTCGCGCAGCCCGCGCAGCAGGTCCTCGGGATCGCCGCCGAACGGAAAGCCTTCCACGGCGACAGTTAAGCAAGCGGGCGCTTGTAGCCGGCCAGGACCTCGCGGATCAGCTCCTCGACCGGGGCGAGCGCGCGTTTCATCACCTCGGCGAACGGGGAGCCCGGGCTGTCGCCGAGCGCGAGCTCGAGGCGGTGTGTCGCGGCGCCGATCCGGTCGAGCTCTGCGAGCGAGGCGAGGTGCGGCTCCTCGGCGAGCAGGCCGGCGAGTTCGGCGGCGGCCGCGTCGGCCTCGTCGATCCCCTCGGGAGCCTCGGTCTCGCGGAGCTCGGCGAGCTCCGCGCGCAGCGAGTGGAGGTCGCCGCCCGCCGCCGCTTCGGCGGCGATCTCGCACATCGCGGCGATCGAGACCGCCTCGCGGACGAGCCTCAGCTCGTCGAGCGGAACGCCGCTCTCGTCGAGCGCCAGCCAGCTGCGGCCCTCGCCTTCGAACGCACAGAGGTAGACGCGCAGGCCCGGCGAGGGCTCTGTGGGGATCACCCCGACGACCCGCTCGTCCTCGTCCGCGAACCCGGCGGCGACCTCGGCGACGCGGTCGAGGTCCTCCCTCAGGCCCACCGGCCAACAATAGACTCGCTCGGTGGCAGCGGTCTCCGCCCGGGAGCTCTTCGCGCCGCTCGGCCCGACCTACGACCGCTATGCGAGCCTGCTCTCGTTCGGACAGGACCCGCGCTGGCGGCGGTTCCTCGTCTCGCGGATCGAGGCGGGGCCTGGCGACCGGGTGCTCGACGTCGCGACCGGCACCGGCGCGGTGGCGCTCGAGCTGCTGCGGACGAAGGGTTGCGAGGTGGTCGGCGTCGACCAGAGCGCCGGGATGCTCGCGGTCGCGCGCGACCGGCTGCCGCCGGAGGTCGAGCTCGTCCACGGCGACGCGCAGAAGCTGCCCTTCCCGGACGCCTCTTTCGACGGACTGACGTTCACCTACCTGCTGCGCTACGTCGAGGATCCCGCGGCCACGCTTGCGGGCCTCGCACGGGTCGTGCGGCCCGGCAGCACGATCGCGATGCTCGAGTTCGGCGTCCCTGGCGCGGCCCGCCTTCCCTGGGAGCTGTACGTCCGGGTCGGGCTGCCGCTCGCCGGCCGCGCGATTTCGCCCGGCTGGAAGGAGGTGGGGGAGTTTCTCGGGCCGAGCATTCGCGACTTCTGGCGGGCGCATCCACTACCGAGCCTGCTCGCCGACTGGGGCGCAGCCGGGATCCGCGACGTCCACTGCAAGCGGCTCAGCCTCGGCGGCGGGATCGTCGTCTGGGGCACGAGGTGAGGCCGGCGTTCTACGTGCTGCGGCCCGGCGGCTGGCGCGACTACGTCACGCTCCTGCACCCGCCGTACACGCTCTGGCACCTGAGCTACATCGTGCTCGGCGCCGCAATCGCGCCCGAGTGGCGGCCGGACCGCCTGGGGCTGACGCTCGGCGCGTTCTTCCTGGCGCTCGGGGTCGGGGCGCATGCGCTCGACGAGCTGAAGGGGCGCCCGCTCACGACCGAGATCCCGAGACCGGTGCTCGTCGCGCTCGCGGTGGCGTCGATCCTCGGCGGAGCGGCAGTCGGGGTCGGGGCCGCGGTCTCGTTCGACCTGACCCTGCTTCCGTTCGTCGTCTTCGGCGGCGTTGCCGTGGTCGCCTACAACCTCGAGCTCTTCGGCGGGCGCGTGCACACCGACCTCGGGTTCGCGCTTCTCTGGGGCGCCTTCCCGGTGTTGACCGCCTACTACACGGCAGCCGGCCGCTTGCGGGCCGAGGCTTTCGTGGGGGCGCTGTTCGCCGCACTGCTCAGCTTCGCGCAGCGGCGGCTGTCGACTCCGGTGCGCGATGTCCGGCGGCGAGGCGCGCTGCCCGAGGGCCCGCTCTTCGCCGCTGCGGAGAGCTCGCTGCAGGCGCTCGCGGCGGCCTCGATCGCGCTCGCCGTCTGCCTGGTTCTGCTGCGGGCGACCTGAGCGCCGTACGATTGAACGGATGAGACGCCGGAAAGTCGAGGAGCCTCCGGACGCGGAAGCGCAGCGTCTGCAGCAGATCGCCGCGCAGGAGAACGAGCGGCGGGCGGACGAGTTCCAGCAGACACTCGCGATCGCGCGCGCAGAGTCGGTAGCCCAGCTGGCCCAGGAGGAGCGGCGGCTCGCGGACGAGCGACGGCGTGAGTTCACGGACCTCGAGCGGCGCGCGGGCGCGGAT
>JBBQTQ010000040.1:0-22975 GCA_038213135.1 Gaiellales bacterium | reverse complement strand
CCAGGGCACCTGCCCGTAACGATCGAGTAGCACGCCTCGCGGCCGAGGGCCCCGGAAACGGGGTCCTCGCCGTTCCAGGGGGGGGACAGCCCGGTTGCCCCCGGTCCCCCCCTCCCCCCACGCCCCCCCGGTTGTCGCGGGGGGGCGCCCGGGGGGCCCCCGGGGGCTCCCCCCCGTGGAACGGCGAGGACCCCGTTTCCGGGGCCCTCGGCCGCGAGGCGTGCTACTCGATCGTTACGGGCAGGTGCCCTGGGCAATCGCGGCCGACGGGCCGTTCTTGAACCAGGTCTGGCCGCCAGAGGTGCTGGAGACGCAGTAGCTGGAGCCGCTCAGGTCAGCGGACGGCAGCGAGTACTTCGACGTGTCGAGAGCCTGGTCGTAGGTCGACTTGAGGCTGTCGAGCGTCATGCCCGAGTAGGTGTTGTTGTCGGCGTAGAACGACTCGATCGAAGGAACGACCGAGCGGACGTTCGCCGCGGCGGCCGCGTTGTTGGCGCGACCCTTGAAGCTGAGGTACGAAGGAATGGCGATCGCGGTCAGGATCCCGAGGATGATGACCACGACGAGAAGCTCGATCAGGGTGAAACCCTTCTGGTTCCCCTTGATGCGCTTCCGCAGTGTCTCGATCATGGTGGTGTAGCTCCTTCCGGAACTGGAGGGGGTGGTGGCGCCCTGTTGATCGGCTGCGGGCGCCGCCCGGTTGACCCTCAAAAGGGGGAGACGCGCGCGCCGCGCCCCCTCTTACGCGCGCTCTTAAGGGCCGCGCTCCCTCTGCCGATAGCCCGAACGAGGGAGCCGAATGGAAATCACTTACACGCTTGACGACCTGCTCGGCCAGATGGCCGAATGGAAGGCGTCCGACCTGCACGTGACGGTCGGGACGCCGCCCGTGGTGCGCGTCCGCGGCCGACTCGAGCGCGTCGACAACCTGCCGGTGCTGACGGCGGAGCAAACGCAGCAGCTGCTGTATCGCGCGATGTCGACCGAGCAGCAGAAGCGGCTCGAGATCGACCGCTCGATCGACATCGCCTACTCGCTGCCCGGCGTCGCGCGCTTCCGCGTGAACGTCTACTTCCAGCGCGAGTCGCTCGGCGCAGCGTTCCGGCTGATTCCCGAAGAGCTGAAGACGCTCGAGCAGCTCGGCCTGCCCGAGTCGCTCCACGAGCTGACCCAGCGCCCGCGCGGGCTCGTGCTCGTCACCGGGCCGACCGGCTCGGGTAAGTCGACGACGCTGGCGGCGCTGATCGACGAGATCAACTCGACGCGGGCCGCTCACATCCTGACGATCGAGGACCCGATCGAGTTCGTGCACGCGCACAAGAGCTGTGTCGTGAACCAGCGCGAGATCGGCACCGACGCGACCTCGTTCGCCGATGCGCTGCGCGCCGCGCTCCGCCAGGACCCCGACGTGATCCTCCTCGGCGAGATGCGCGACCTCGAGACGATCTCGACCGCCCTCACCGCCGCCGAGACCGGCCACCTCGTCTTCGCCACGCTCCACACGCAGAGCGCACCGGCGACGGTCGACCGGATCATCGACGTCTTCCCCGCCGAGCAGCAAGAGCAGGTACGCGTGCAGATCGCCGCCTCGCTCGAGGCGATCGTGACCCAGGCGCTGCTGCCGAGCGCCGACGGGCTCGGTCGCGTGCCGGCGCTCGAGATCCTGCTGCCCGACGACGCCGTCAGGAATCTGATCCGCCAGGGCAAGGTCGAGCAGATCTACTCGGTCATGCAGACCGGCACCACGCGCGGGATGCAGACGATGGAGCAGTCGCTGGTCGAGCTCGTCCTGCGCGGCGCGATCACCCAGGAGACCGCATTCGGCTGCTCGAGCCGGCCGGAGCAGCTCGCCGGCGCGCTCGAACGGAAGGGCATCCAGGCCCCGTCCTCCGACCCGCTCGCTGCGAGCGGCCTCCGTTTGGCGGCGAGCTAGCGAGTCATGGCAGACGAGACCTCGATCTGGAAGAAGGAGATCTCCTTCAAGCGCAAGCCGAAGAAGGAGCGCTCGACGAAGGCCGCAGCCCCGGCTCCCTCCCCGGTGACGGCCAAGAAGCCCGAGCAATCCGTCTGGAAGAAGAAGATCTCCTTCGGCCGGAAGAGGAAGGCCACGAAGCAGGCGGCCGCTCAGCCTGCGCCGCCGTCGGTCAAGCGCGCCGAGCCGTCGATCGGCGTGACGATGCCTCCGCTCTCCGTGCCGGCCTCGCCGGTCGCGGAGGTGTTGCGGCCGGTCGCGCCTCAGCAGGAGATCGTCCACGTCGATGACCTCGTCCCCGAGGCGGCCGAGCACCGCAAGCCCTCCCGCGCCGAGCGCAAGCAGCAGGCGCAGGAGGAGAAGGCGGCCGCGAAGGAGGCCGCGCTCGCGGCGAAGCACGCTCCGCGCGACAACCATCCACGCCATAAGAAGCTGGTCGGGCTGAAGATCGGTGCGACGCAGATCTCGGCCGCGGAGATCCACAACAACGGTTCCGCGAAACTGATGAGCGTCGCCCAGGCTCCGCTCGAGGCCGGTGTCGTCGTCGGCGGGGAGCTGCGCGAGCCGGATGCCCTCGCGCGCGCGCTGAGGACCTTCTTCCGCAAGAACAAGCTCCCGCGCGCGCACGTCCGCCTCGGGATCGCCAACAACCGGATCGCCGTTCGCGTCTTCGACATCGCGGGCATCGACGATCCGAAGCAGCTCGCGAACGCGATCCGCTTCCGCGCGCAGGACGCCCTGCCGATCCCGCTCGACGAGGCTGTTCTCGACTGGCGCGTTCTCGGCGAGACGATGGGCCCGGACGACGTCCTCACGCGACGCGTCCTGCTCGTCGTCGCCCATCGCGAGCTCGTGGAGCGCTACGTGGCGGCCTGCAAGAAGGCGGGCGTCAAGCTCGTCGGGATCGACCTCGAAGCGTTCGCGTTGCTGCGCGCCCTGACTCCCCCCGGCGCATCGATCGGCGCGGGCGAGGATGCCGGGCTCGTCGTCGTCTCGATCGGCCACGAGCGCTCGAACCTCGCGGTCTCGGACGGCGCGGCCTGTGAGTTCACGCGTGTACTGGAGTGGGGAGGCGCCGCGATCGGTGCGGCGATCGCCTCCGCGCTCGAGCTCGGCCCAGAGCAGGTCGAGCGCATCAAGCGCTCGCTCTCCCTGGCGGAGGGCGCCGAAGCGCCCGAAGGTCTCGCGCCCGAGCTCGCCGAGAAGGCACGCGCCGCGGTTCGCGCCGAGCTGCACAGCTTCGCGCGCGAGCTGATCGCCTCCCTGCGCTTCTACCAGGATCAGCCGGGCTCGCTCGGAATCGCCGAGATCGTGCTCACCGGCGGCTCCTCCCAGCTGCCTGGTCTCGCAGAGGAGCTGGGCAGGCTGATCGGAGTCGACGTGCGTGTCGGCGACGCCGGTCTGCGCGTAAAGATCAACCGCAAGCTCCGCAAGCAGGAGCTCGGCGGCTCGCTCGCGGCGGCAATCGGACTCGGGATCGAGGATTAGTGCCTCGTCCAGCAACACTTGTCGGCTTCTGGCCCGCTAGCACGCGGCGCCAGAGCCCACCCTCCTCCTTGACCAGGCTCCCGGCCTGGCCTGCGGACGAGTGCGGCCCCTGGCTTGGTGCTAGCGACCCAGAAGTCCAACGGCGTCACTGGACGAGGCACTGATGCGTGCCGTCAACCTCCTGCCGAGGAACGAGCCGCGCTCAGCCGCGCCGAACTCGCAGACCAAGCTCGCGATCGCCGCGCCCTTCTTCGTTGCGGGCGTGCTCGCGCTCGGGTTCTTCTACACGGGCTCGAAGGTGAAGAGCGCCCGCTCGGAGCTCGCCGCGCTGCAGCAGCAGCTCGCAGCGCTGCCGCCCCCGAAGACCGTGAACAACGTCAATCCAGCGCTGCAGGCGCAGAACGCACAGCGCGTCGCCGCGCTCGCGACAGCCCTCTCGCAGCGGATCGCCTGGGACAGGATCCTGCGCGAGATCTCCTCGGTGCTGCCCGACGACGTCTGGCTCACGAGCCTGAACGTCACCTCGACGAACGGGCCAGCCGCCGCCGTGACCGCTGTGGCCACTCCGTCGACGACGCTCGGCAACTCGGTCAAGATCATCGGCTACACCTACTCCCAGGAGAGCGTCGCGCGCCTGCTCGCAAGGCTCCAGGTGATCCCGGAGCTGACGAACGTGACCCTCAGCTCGAGCGGGACGACGACCTCTCAGGGCCACGACGTCGTTGCGTTCACCGTCGAGGCCGGCCTGCGGGCGGCGGGGGCGAGCTCGTGAAGCCCAGGTCGAACCGCAATGCACTGATCGGCCTTGCCGTCGGCGTGGTGTTTGCGCTGATCGCCGGCTACCTCCTGCTGATCGCGCCGAAACGGCACGAGGCCTCGCGCCTGGCGCGCGAGATCGAGGACGTGCGCGCGCAACTCGACGCGGCGCAGGCGCCCGCCCCGAAGCCCGCGCCGGGTCAGGCGATCCGCGTGGCCGATCTCTTCCGTCTCTCGCGCGCGATGCCCGACACCGCCGACATCCCGGACGTGCTCTTGCAGCTGAGCCAGATCGCGCAGGAGACCGGGATCACGTTCAAGTCGGTCACGCCGGCGCCGGTGCAGTCGGGATCGAGCTACCAGGTGCTGCCGATCGACCTCGTCTTCGACGGGCACTTCTACGACCTCGCCGACTTCCTCTACCGGCTCCGCAACCTGGTCGGCGTCCACGCAGGAACGCTCTCGGCGACCGGTCGTCTCTTCGCCGTCGAGTCGATCTCCTTCAACGAGGGCGACGTCCAGTTCCCCGCGGTTCAGGCCACCATCCGTGTCGACGCATTCGTCTACGGGAGCGGGGCGGTGCCCTCACCGCTGCCGGCGCCCTCGGGCGCGGTCGCCGCGCCGGCCGCTCCGGTGACGACCACGACGGTTCCGAGCGAGACCGGCCCGCTGCCCATTCCGACGATCCCGACGTCGACCACGTCCGGAACCTCGCTCGGAGGCCAGCCATGAGCGGGCGCAAAGGCCGCGGCCAGACCGCGCACGAGGCGAAGCAGGCGCGTCAGAAGAAGATCGTCATCGTCGGCACGGTGCTGCTCGTCGGGCTCCTGATCTTCCAGGTGCCTCGCACCCTCAAGACCTACCACAAGCTCTCCGGCAAGCCGCCGGCGGCCTCGGCCGCGTCGGCGAGCGCGCCCGGAGTCGTCCCTGCGACGGCGACGCCCTCGCCTGCGACGACGCTGCCGAACACGGATACGGTCGTCGTGCAGCCGACCGCGGGCCAGCTGGCCTCGTTCGGGCTCTTCAAGACGAAGGATCCATTCGTGCAGCAGGTTGGCGGCTCCCAGAGCACCTCGCCGACGCCGACGACGCCTGTTCCGACGGCGACAACTCCTGTGGCGACACCGGTCCCGCCCGCCCCCGTCCTGACCACGCCTGCCGTGACGCTGCCCTCGGTGACGACGCCGCTCACGACGCCTGCGCCGCCCGTCGCGCTGCCGACCACCCCGGCGCCCGTGACGCTGCCGTCGACGACCTCGCCCGCGCCGCCGACGCCGACGCCGACGCACTCGACGCCCGCTCCGACTCCGACGGCCACCACGCCGACTCCTCCCGCCCCGAGGCCGCAGACGCCCTCCGCGGTCGCGATCTCGACGAACGGCCGCTGCGAAACGGTGCCGATCAAGGGCCAGTTCCCGGGCTCTGAGGACATCTTCAAAGTCGTCTCGATCGCCGCCAATGTAGCGAGCATCAAGATCGGCATCGTCGGCGGCTCCTACGAGAGCGGCTCACCGGCGATTACGCTGAAGCGGGGAACGCCGCTGACGCTCGTGAACAGCGCCGACGGTCTTCGCTACAAGCTGACCCTGCTTCCTTCCTGCGCCGGCCAGCCCGGCCCCGCGCCGACCGCGGCGACGACGACCACGAAGTCGACGGGCACGCTCACCGTCCCGACGCCGGCCCCGCCGCCGCCGACGACGAGCACCACGCCGACGAGCACCACCTCGACGACGAGCCCCTAACGGCCCAAGTCCGGGGCGTGGCCCCGGCGAACCGTCCGGCCGAGGCATGGCGGCTTGGCACATGGCGACGCGGTTTCCCTACCTACGCAGGCCGTTTGCCGCTTGGCGGACAGCGCGACCGCGAGGCCAATACGACGGGGCGTGTCCCCGAAACTGGGCCCTAACGGACGATCAGTTGCCGGTCGAGGAGTCGAACGTCGTCGCCTCACGGGCGAGCGCGCGGCCCGAGAGGTTGGTCGAATCGCGAACGACGACGGTGACGAGCTTCTCCGCCCGGCCGATCGCGGGCGTCTGCGAGACCACGTACGTGTCGACGCGATAGCCGCCGTGGTCGGGCCCGGTCAGCGAGCGTGACGGCACGCACTGGTTCGGGAGCCCTGAACAGCCGCTCGAGGTCGTCACGTCGTTGGCGAGGTTGCCGCCGAGCGCCGTGTCTCCCCGGTAGGTCGAATCGGTCGCCTGCACGGAGGTCGTGTCGAGGGCGATCGCCGTGTAGGTGAGCGCACGGTAGAGCTCCATTTGCTGGTCGGCCAGCGACGCCGCGGTGGAGAGATGGCTGGCACGCCGGAGCGCCAGCTGGCCGGCGCTGAACGCGGCGAGGATGCCGAGCAGCGCAATGCTCAGGATCAGCATGGCGATGAGGAGCTCGACGAGACCGAAGGCATCCTGGCGGCGCAGTCGTTTGACCACGAGAGCGGTATCGGCAGTCCGATCCGCCGCCTCAAGCGCCCTTCCCGGGGTGCCGATATCGCTCGTGCATGGCTGCATACGCGTATAGCGCGATCAACGCCGACGGTTTCGAGCTTTTCGGCGAGGTCCACGCGCCCAGTCCGCAGGCTGCACGCGAGCAGCTACGCGCGCGCGGTTTGCTCGCCGAGAGCCTCGACGAGCTCCCCGCAAGCGGCGAACAGAGCGTCCGTACCGCCTTCAAGAAGGTCAAGCCGAAGACGCTCCAGGTCTTCTCTCGCCAGTTCGCGACGATGATCGCCGCCGGCCTGAACGTCGTCTCCGCGCTCGTGATTCTCGAGGAGCAGACCGACGACCCGTATTTCGCTGACGTCCTCGCAGAGGTCCGCGCGGACGTCGAGGGCGGCCTTCTGCTCTCCCAGGCGCTGGCCCGCCACCCGAAGATCTTCACGCGTCTCTACACCTCGATGGTCGAAGCCGGCGAGGCTGCGGGCATCCTCGACCACGTGCTCGACCGCGTCGCCCTCCAGATCGAAAAGGAAACGGGCATCAAGCGCCGCGTCAAGGGCGCGCTGATCTACCCGACCCTCGTCCTCGCGTTCGCGAGCCTGATCATCACGGCGATGCTGATGTTCGTGATCCCGGTCTTCCAGAAGATGTTCACGCAGCTGCACGGGAAGCTGCCGCTGATGACCCGAGTGGTGGTCGGCGCGTCGGATCTCATGCGCCACCAGTGGTACATCGTCTTCCCGGCGATCTTCCTGTCGATCTTCCTCTTCAGGCGCTGGAAGCGCAGCGAGCGCGGCCGGCAGGGCTGGGACCGCTTCAAGCTGCGCATCCCGATGAAGATCGGCGACGTCGTCCTCAAGGTGACGATGGCGCGCTTCTCGCGCACGCTCTCGAGTCTCGTCGCCGCCGGCGTCGACATCGTCAAGGCGCTCGAGATCACGAGCCAGACGGCGGGCAACTGGGTCGTCGAGCGTGCGCTTGCGCACGTCGGCGAGCGCGTCCAGCAAGGTGTCGGCATCGCCCAGCCGATCGCGGAGAACGCGGTCTTCCCGCCGATGATCGGGCACATGGTCCGCGTCGGCGAGGAGACCGGCGAGCTCGACGGGATGCTCGGAAAGATCGCGGACTTCTACGAGGAAGAGGTCGACAACTCGATCAAGAACCTCACCTCGATCATCGAGCCGATCATGATGATCGGCGTCGGCGCGCTGGTCGGCATGGTCATCCTCGCCATGTATCTGCCGATGTTCAAGCTGCTCACCCTGGTGAAGTAGCGCGCGCGCCCGGCTACCCGACCATGACCCAACGGAAGGTCTTGAAGCCGCTGTTCGGCGCGCGGTCGCCGAGGTTTTGCTGGTCGCAGCCGCCGGTGGCGCGCCAGAGAAACCCCTTCGTGAAGCCCTTCCGGGCGAGGAGCGACCGTGGGATCGTCCAGCTGATCGTGGCGCCGTGGATGCTTGTCTTCAGCTTCGGCCAGTAGCTCTGCGTGTAGCCGGCGAGCTGGCCGTTGCCGAAGAGGAACATCGGTGTCTGGGAAGCGCTGGCCCATGGGATCTCGACGCAGGGAGCGATCGGGTTGCCGTAACCGTCGTGCTGGGTGATTGGCGTGGTCGAGGAGACGGTCAAGACCGCTGCATCGCCCTGGCGCTTGGCCGTGGCGAGGACGATGTCGAACACCTGGGGCAGAGGCGAGCCCGAGTGGGCATCGCCGCGGGAATCGCGGACCGCCTGATAACGGGTCGCCGGCCCGGCGCTGATCTGCAGCGCGTCGGAGGTCGGGCCGTCTTGCGCCGAGTGGACGAGGCGATACGAAGTGGTCTTCGTCTGCTCCTGGCCATCGACCATCTGGGTCAGAACGGCGGTCAGAGCCTTCAGCTTCGCTACCCGCGAGTGGACCGGGCCGGGGATGAAGGACTGCAGCTTCTTGCTCGCGCCCGGTGCGATCGTGAACGCCGTCGTTGTCTCGTCGAGCTGGGGCAGGCCAATCCGGCCCGCGCAAACGGCTGTGTTCGGGGCTCCCTGGCAGCGAACGGTGACATAGACGATGCCGTTCTGATCCTCGATCGGCACCACGATCGAGGCGGGGCCGCCTCCCACCGCTGCGACCAGACCCAGGAGCAAGCTTCTGAGCATCCCGGGATGCTAACGCCGGACGTAGCGAATATCGGTCGGGTTGGCCGGGTCGGGGTTCGCAGTCGCGAAGGCGGTGTAGGCGCGGCCGCCCTGGACGGCGAGGCCCTCGTAGTCGCCGAGGAAGAGACCCGGCGGGACGAGCTCGGCCGGATCGCCGGCCAGCAGCGGCGCGTCGGCGAGCCGGAAGGCCGGGCCGATCGCGGCTCGGTGGAAGGACTTGCCGCCGTCCCGCGAGGTGGCGAGCCAATAACGCGCGTCGCCTGAGACCGCGGAGTAGGTGACGGCGACGAGGCCGTCACCCGCAGCGACACTGGGAACGATCCCCAGCCCGCCACCGACGTCCACCCGCCCAGGCTTCGCAGGTCGCGCCCGCGTCGGCCGACCGGCTAAAGGCGACCTGGTCCGCCGGTCCGCCGCTGAAGCGCGAGTCCTGCTCCCGGTCGGGCCGCTCGCCGTGCAGCCGCCGTACGGAGTGTCGTGCGAGATCGTGACCCAGCCCGCGCTGAGCGCCACACCCGCGAGGAGTACCGCGAGCTTCATCGCGAGCGCCGCCTTGCGCGGTGGGCGGCCTGGCTCATCCGGTCGTTGCAGGCCGGCGAGCAATAGCGGCGGCTGCGGTTGCGGGAGTGGTCGACATAGACGTCGGCACAGCCGGTTGCCTCGCAGATCCCGAACCGTGCCCAGCCCTCACGGCGGATGACCTCCAGCAGCGCCGACGCCGTCTCAGCGGCGAGCACCCCGACGAGCCCCGCGGCGGGCGGGTCGAACCGGTAGTCCCAGCCGCCCTCCCCGAGGACGAGCTGCGGCGCCGTCCCGTAGTCGCGCAGGATCGCGTTCAGCACGGCGACCGCCTCCTCCTCGCCAGAGGCGGCGAACGCGAGCCGCAGTCGCGCTCGCAGCTCCCGCACCGGCTCGACGTCGGCCTCGCGGACGAACGGCGCGATCGCCGCCAGGTCGTTCTCGCGGAGCACGCGCCGCAGCGCCTCGGCGTCCTCCGGGTCGTCGTTGACGAGCGCAACCGCGCACGAATCGTCGATCGCTAACTTCGTCAGCACCGTAACGTCATATAGTGCTTACCCGATGCTGATCTACGTTTCCCGCCGGATTCTCTACAGCATCCCCGTCCTCTTCGCCGCGAGCTTCCTGATCTTCGTGTGCGTGTCGGCGCTCGGCGATCCCCTCTACGTCCTCAAGCAGAACCCGCTCACCTCCCAGGTGACGCTGGCGCACATCACGGCGGCCAAGCATCTGACCGACCCCGTCCCAATCCGCTACTTCTTCTGGCTCAAGGACGTCTTCGTGCATGCGTTCGGGACACCGCTGCTCGTCGACCACCCGATCTGGAAGGACCTCGCGCGGGTGCTTCCGCACACGCTGCAGCTCGTGCTCAGCGCGGACGTCCTGGCCGTGACGGTCGGCGTCTGCATCGGCATCTACTCGGCGATCCGGCAGTACTCGGCCTTCGACCTGATGGCGACGACCGCGAGCTTCCTCGGCTTCGCGATGCCCGTCTTCTGGCTCGCGTTGATGCTGCAGATCCTGTTCACGAACATGTTCCTGAGCACGCACGTGCGCATCTTTTACACGTCGGGACTCAGCTCGCCCGACGCCGGCCACGGCCTCCACTTCCTGATCGACCGCGTCCAGCATCTCGGGATTCCGGTGATGGTGCTCGCCACGCTCGGGGTCGCCCAGTACAGCCGCTTCATGCGAGCCGCGATGCTGGACGTCGTCAACTCGGACTACATCCGCACCGCCCGCGCCAAGGGCCTCACCGAGACCAGGGTGACGATGCGGCATGCGTTCAGGAACGCCCTGATCCCGATCGTGACGCTGCAGGCGCTCAACCTCGGCGGTCTGATCGGCGGCGCCGTGATCACGGAAACCGTCTTCCAGCTGGACGGCATGGGCCCCTACTTCATCCAGAGCCTGCTCAGCCAGGACGTCTATCCGGTGATGGCCTGGCTGATGGTGACGGCGATCGTCGTGATCGGCTTCAACCTGGTCGCCGACATCCTCTACGGGTACCTGGACCCGCGAATCCGGTACACGTAGCTATGTGCCGGACAGCGCCCTCTCGGTTAGGAGCCTCCAGAAGCGGTACGGCCGCGTCGTCGCGCTCGGCGGGGTCGACCTCGAGGTCGCGCCCGGCGAGCTCGTAGGGCTGCTCGGCCCGAACGGGGCCGGCAAGTCGACCCTCGTCAAGATCGCCTGCGGGCTGGTCCGGGCGAGCACGGGCTCCGTCCACGTCCTCGGCGAGCCCGCGGGCTCGCGCGCCGCGCGCGAGCAGATGGGCTACCTCGCCGAGCTCTTCCGCTTTCCCGGCTGGGCGAGCGCGGACGAGGTGCTGCTGCTCCACCAGCGCCTGACCGGCTCCGAAGGAGGCGAGGGGGAGCGCCGCCGCCTGCTCGAGCTCGTCGCGCTCGACCACGCCGCGGACCGCCGAGTCGAGGAGATGTCCAAGGGGATGCAGCAGCGGCTCGGGATCGCGCAGGCGCTCGTCGGCAGCCCGCGGATCCTCTTCCTCGACGAGCCGACGAGTGCGCTCGACCCGGTCGGCCGCCGCACGGTTCGCGAGCTGCTCGAGAGCCTGCGCGGCGATGGGGTGACCGTCTTGCTCAACTCCCATCTCCTCAGCGAGGTCGAGCTCGTCTGCGACCGTGTCCTGATCCTGCTCGACGGGCGCCTCGTCGCCGACGGCACGCCTGCGGAGCTCGCCAGGCCTCGGGGCGTCGAGATCGAGACGGACGAGGGGACGGTGGTGCGGGAAGCCGCCGGGCGGGACGACGTCCCCGAGATCGTCGCGGAGTTCGCCGCGGCCGGCCGGCGCATCTACGGCGTCCGCGTGCTCACCTCGACGCTCGAGGAGATCTATCTCGAGCGGGTCGGGGGGGCAACGTCGTGAACGACGTGCTCGTGATCGCCGGCTACGGCCTGCGCGAGGCGCTGCGCCGCAAGGTGCTCGCGGTCGTGCTCGTGCTGACGCTGATCTTCCTGACGCTGTACGGGGTCGCCAACCACTTCGTCTTCCGGGACGTGGCCTCGATCCATCCGCCCGCCGACGTCAACATCGACTCGCGAACGTTTGCGGCGACCTTCGTGTTCGGGATGGCGATGTTCGCGACCCTCTTCCTCGGCGTCGTCCTCTCCGTTTTCCTGACGCTGGGCGTCGTCTCGGCCGACTCGGAGCGCGGGCTCCTGCAACCTCTGGTCGTCCGGCCGCTCGGCCGCTCGACGCTGTTGCTGGGGCGGTTCCTCGGCGCCGTCGGCCTCTGCGTCCCGTACGTGCTCGGCGTCTACTTCGCCACCCTGACGATCACAGGGACGATCGGACACTGGTGGCCGCAGAGCATCGCCGGGCCTGCGCTCGAGCTCGCGGGCGCCGTCGTGCTGATCACGGCGATCTCGCTCCTCGGCTCGATCTTCCTCTCCGGGACGGCCAACGGGATCGCGGTGTTCATGGTCTTCGGCGCGGGACTCGTCGCCGGGCTACTCGGAACCGTCGGGCATGCGCTCGGCTCGCATTCGATCACGCAGGCGGCGAAGATCGCGGCGTGGGTGCTCCCGTTCGAGGCGCTCTACCAGGACGCGCTGCACCAGCTGACGGCCGGCGCGGGCGGGCTCGCCGGGTTCCTGCTGCGCCTTGGCCCCTTCGGCGGCGCGTATGTGAGCGGCTGGGGGATCCGGATCTGGGCCGGCGGCTTCCTCGTCCTCGTCGGGCTGCTCGCCTGCCAGGCTTTCGCTCGCCGTGATCTCTGACTGGCATGCCGACCCTGCCGTGCTCGCCGGCGCGGCGGTCGCGCTCGGGCTGTTCGCGCAGGCGTTCCTGCGGCTGAGGCGCCGGGGGCGGGCGAGCTGGGGCAGAGCCGCGCTCTTCACCGCCGGGGTCTTGGTCCTCGTGCTCGCGCTCGTCTCGCCGATCGACACGGCTGCCGAGCGCTCGCTGCTCTCGGCCCACATGCTGCAGCACGCGCTCCTGATCGACGTCGGGCCGCTGCTCCTCCTGCTCGCGCTGCGCGGGCCGCTGCTCTTCTTCCTGCTGCCGCCGGCGGCGCTCCGTCCGCTCGCTCGGCTCCGGCCGCCGCGCGTGGTGCTCCGTTTCCTGCTCCGCCCGCGCTGGTCGTTTGTCGCCTGGACGCTCGTGCTGCTCGCCTGGCATGTCCCCGCGGCTTACACGTTTGCGCTCGAGCATCCGTGGGCGCATGACCTGGAACACGCGTCGTTCCTCGCGGTCGGCCTCCTGGTCTGGTCGCAGCTCCTCGACCCGGCCCGCCGCCGCGCGCTCACTCCGACGCGGCGCGGCCTCTACGCGGTCGGGCTGATCGCGACCGGCCACGCTCTGCTGCACCCGGTCTTCTTCAGCTCGGGACCGCTCTACCACTACTACGTGGCGATCCCGGATCGGCTGTTCGGGCTCTCAGCGCTCGCCGACCAGCATCTGGCCGCCTGGACGATGACCGCGGATCAGCTGCTGACGCTCGGTGTCTTCGCGCTGCTCGCGCTCTGGCCTAGGAGCGCGACTTCCCGCGCTCGGCGGAAACCCGCTTCTCACGCAACTTCTTCCGTCGCTGGCGGTCGTTCTTCCAGCGCTTGATCGCTCTCGAGCCTCGGCCCACGCCCGGAGCTTAGCGGGGTGAGCGAACCTGCTCGATCGCCACCGGCGTCGTCCGCGAGGAGGCGACCTCGGCAGCGAGGTCATGCAGGTTGCGCCGGGTGCTCCGCGCCGCGCTGCGCAGCAACTCGAACGCCTCCTTCATCTCGAGGCTGTAACGCTCGGCGAGCACGCCCTTCGCCTGTTCGATGCTGATCCGCGACTCGAGCGCCGTCTCGAGCTGCTCGTTCTTCTCCAGGAGCACCCGGACGACCTGCGTCACGCGCTCCAGTTGGTCGTCGGTCGATCCGTTCTGCGAGAGCACGCGCTCGACCTCTCCCGGCGTCGCGAGTGCAGCGCCGTGGCCCTCGGGGCGCAGACGCCTCGGCTCGTGGGCCCGGCTTCTCACCTGAGTCCCAGTGTAGCGGCGTTCGGGCCAGACGGTCATCTACGCTCCGGCCGATGTGGCCTGCGACGCGTGCGGCCGAGCTGCTCGGCGTCCGCTACCCGATCGTGCAGGCGCCGATGGCCGGGGGCTTCACGACTCCCGCGCTCGTGGCCGCGGTCTCGAACGCTGGGGCGCTCGGCTCGCTCGGCGGGGCGATGCTCTCGCCCGACGACCTGCGCGCCGCGATCGGCGAGGTGCGCTCGCTGACCGAGCAGCCGTTTGCCGTCAACCTGTTCGCGCCGCTGCCGCCGCCCGCGGCCTCGGCGGAGCAGATCGCTGCGGTGCAGGCATTGCTGGCGCCGTACCGCGCTGAGCTCGGGTTGCCGGAGCCCGAGCCGCCCCGCCCGATGGGGAGCCCGTTCGAGGCGCAGCTTGCGGTCGTCGTCGAGGAGCGCGTGCCGGTCTTCAGCTTCACGTTCGGGATCCCGCCGCTCGAGCCTGTGCGCGAGGCCGGCGCCGTGGTGCTCGGCACCGCGACGACGGTGGCGGAGGCGGTCGAGCTCGAGCGGGCCGGAGTCGATGCCGTGGTTGCGCAAGGCGCCGAGGCGGGCGGCCATCGCGGCACATTCCTCGGGCCGACCGACCGAGGGCTCGTCGGCGGGCTCGCGCTCGTTCCGCAGGTCGTCGACGCCGTCTCGGTGCCGGTGCTGGCCGCGGGCGGGATCATGGACGGGCGCGGGATCGCGGCCGCGCTCGCGCTCGGCGCGGAAGGCGTCTCGATCGGCACGGCCTTCCTCGCCTCCCGGGAGGCGGGCACTCCGGAGGCCTACCGGCGGGCGCTTGCGGAGAGCAGCGCGGAGTCGACATTGGTTACACGCGTGTATACGGGGAGGCACGCGAGGACGGTGCGGACGCCGCTGATCGACGCGGTCGAGGACGCGGGCCTCGACATTCCGGACTACCCGCTCCAGGGCGCGCTGCTCGGCGACATCCGCGGGGCGGCGATCAAGCGCGGCCGTGCCGACCTGATGCTCCTGCTCGCGGGTCAGGGCGCACCGATGAGCCGGGAGCTGGGCGCGGCCGAGCTCGTCGAGACCCTCGTCCGCGAGGCTGACGCCCGCCTGCGGTCGTTGTAGAGTCGGCCGGTGCGGCGGCTCCTTACCGGCCTCGCCTTCCTCGCCTTTGCGGCGCCTGCGGCGGGCGCGCTCGTGCCCGCGATCTCGACGAGCAGCAGCTCAGGCCGGGCACCGCTGACCGTCCGCTTCGACGCCTCGGCGACGGCGGCCTCGGCTTACGCGTGGAGCTTCGGCGACGGGACGCAGGCGAGCGGCCCCGTCGTCTCGCATCGCTTCTCGCGCGCGGGGCGCTATGTCGTGCACTTGACCGTTACGGACGACGCCGGCGGAACCGCGCAGGCCACCACCACGATCGACGCACGGGCGATCACCGTCAGGCTCGGGCCTTCCCGGCTGGTCTACGGCGCGCGCACGCATGCGGCGGGGACGCTCGTCCCGGGCGCCGGTCGGGTCGCGGTCGTCGTCGAGCGGAAGGTGCTCGGCGGCTGGCGCCCCGTCGCGCACGCGTCGACCGACTCGGCGGGGCGTTTTCGCACCGCGATCCTGCCCGCGCGCGGCGGCCTGCTGCGCGCCCGGCTTGCCGACGGCACGAAGTCGGCGGCGGTTCGGCTCGAGGTTGCGCCGCGAGTGGTGGTGACCGCCGCGCCCGCGACGGCCTTCGTCGGCGCTGCGCTGCAGGTCGTCGTCTCACCGGCCTCCTACGCAGCTCGCGCGCGTGTAGCGGTTGGCTCGGTCGAGTCGAGGGTGCTCGTGCACGGACGGGCGAGACTGACGGTTCCCGCCCCCGGCATCGGCCGGCTTCAGGGGCGGCTCTCGCTGCCGGCGGCGGCGGGCCTGACGGCGCGCACGGTCCTCTTCAGCGTCGTGGCCTCGGCGCGGACGCTGAGCCAGGGCGCGAGCGGCCCGGACGTCGTCGCGCTCCGAGCCCGGCTCGCCGAGCTCGGCTTCCACGTCCCCGCGCCCTCGCTCTCGTTCGGCCCGGAGCTCTACGACTCGGTGATCGCCTTCCAGAAGGCGGCTCGCCTCGACCGCACGGGCGTCGTTACGGCCGGGGTCTGGCGCACGCTGGCCACCGCCGCCCCGATCCGCCCGCGCTACCGCTCACCGGCGGTTCACATCGAGATCGACAAGACGCGGCAGATCCTGCTCAAGGTGATCGACGGCCAGGTTGCGGGCGTGCTCCCGGTCTCGAGCGGCGCCACGGGCAACACGCCCGTCGGGACGTTCCACATCCTCTGGAAGGCGCCGTCGACCGGCACCTGGCTGGGCTCGGCGACCCTCTACCGGACGATGGACTTCCACGGGAACTTCGCGATCCACGGCTTCTACTCGGTGCCCGCGTACCCCGCGAGCCACGGCTGCGTGCGGATCCCCGTCTGGGCGGCCGACTGGCTCTACGAGCGCTCGAGCGTCGGCGAGCAGGTCTCGATCTACTACTAACCGGCCACGTCCGGGGTCTGACCCCGGACGTGGCTCCGTAGGACTTGGCCTGTTACTTGCAGCCGGCGGCGATCTTCTTCGCGAGCGCGTTGGTCGGGGTGACGCGAGCGCCCGCGACCGTCCAGGTGGACGTTCCCTTCGAGGTCTTCACCGTGACGACGAAGCTCGCTCCGGTCGCCCTGACGCTGGCGGTGTTCGCCGCCCGCGGGATCGTGATCGCGCAGCGGGTCAGCGCGGCGGCGATCTTCGCCAGCACCAGCCGACGCGCCCGCTCCCTGGCCGCGATCGTCGCAGCGCTGACCGTCTTCGCGCCCACGCTGGTGACGTCGACCGCCTGCCCGGCCGAGACCATTATCGTGGCGCCACGGCCGGTCGGGTCGACCTCGACCTTGCCTCTCGCCGTCGCGACAGTCGTCAGCCTCGTCCCCGGGTCATAGGCCACCGTGAACACCGTCCCCCGCACGGACGCCGTCGCCGTCGGCGACTTGACGGTGAAGCCCGAGCCAATGACTCTCTGCGGTTCGATCTTCGACGAGATCTCGCCCATCTTCAGCAGCACAAGGACATTGAACCGGGTCTCACGGTTCGCGAGCCCGCGGATCTTGATCCGCGTCATCTCGCTGACGTGGGCGACGCCCCCGTCCTTGAACTGGAGGTCGACCGATGAGTCGGGGCCGGTGTGGATCTCGTCGTCGTTGCAGAGCGCCGCGCCCTGCTTGGCCTCCTGCCAGTCCTGGCCCGGCGGCAGCACGTTCGCGTCCCCGTCGAGCTTGACGATCTTCGCGACCGCGTCAGCGGCGCTGCAGCTCGCGTCCTCAGCGTAGATCTGGATCGTCCAGCTGCCGGAATATTTGAGCCCGGCCTTCGGGTCCCACTGCGCGTCATAGAAGCTGAGCGATCCCGCCTGGCCCGTGACCGTCACCTCGTAGGTGTGCTTGTCGTTGTAGGGGGTGCCGCCCCGTCGTAGCAGTAGAGCGCGTCGGCCGACCAGGGCGAGCGGCCGAGCGGATCCTTGAACGAGTAGGTGACGCTGCCGGTGAGCACCAGCCTGTAGGTCTTGTCCGCCGCGAACTTCGTCCTCGTGGCCTTGGCCAACGGCTTCGTCCCGCCGGGGACTACGAGCGTCTCCAGCGGATCGCCCGTAGCGCTCGCCGCGACAGGAGGGAACAGCAAACCGCAAACGACACCGAGAACGGCGAGCCTGCGCAACGCCTGGCGATCATAAGCGACGCGAGCCCCGCTGCTACGAGCGCCGCACGGGCGGCGGATCGCAGCGCTGCGGCTCGCCCTCGCAACAGCCGAGCTTGAGCTTGCAGCGCGGGCACTGCCAGGTCCTATGGACCCAGCGCATCTCCGCGCTGCAGCGCCAGCATCGTTCGGTCTCGCCCAAAATCGCCTGCTACACTCGTCGTCCGCGGGGCGGCGTAGCTCAGTTGGTTAGAGCAGCGGAATCATAATCCGCGTGTCGGAGGTTCGAGTCCTCCCGCCGCTACCTCCACGCGCCCGAGAGAGAAATGGCAAAGACCGGAGTCAGAGTCGCAATTACGCTGGCGTGCGCCGACTGTAAACGGCGCAACTACCAGACCATGAAGTCGAAGCGGAACACGCCCGACCGCGTCGAGTTCAAGAAGTACTGCCGCTGGTGCGGCCATCACACCGTGCACCGGGAGACCAGGTAATGGCACGCCCGACCCGCTCCGAGCGCCGCGCGCGCCGCGAGCTGCAGATGGCCTCTGCAGGCGCCGCCGCGCCGCCCGTTGTCCCACCGCGCCCGCGATCCGTCGCAGCCGCGGGCGAGGACCAGCCGCGCCGAGTTCCCGGCGGACGCCTCCGGCGCTTCGTGATCGAGTCCTGGGGCGAGCTGCGCAAGGTCGATTGGCCCGGCCAGTCACAGGTGATCCAGGGCACGGCAGTCGTGCTGATCGCCTGTATCGTCGTCGGGTTCTACCTCTGGGTCGCCGACCAGGCCTTCAGGCACCTCGTCCAAGACGTCTTCCTCAAGTAAGGACGCGCATGTTCCGCTGGTACGTCATCAACACCTACTCGGGCCACGAGAACAAGGTCAAGGCCAATCTCGAGCACCGCATCGTCTCGATGAACCAGCAGCCGCGCTTTCGGCGGATCGTCGTGCCGACCGAGCAGGTGATCGAGACCAAGGAAGGCCAGAAGGTGCAGATCGAGAAGCGCGTCCTTCCGGGCTACGTGCTCGTGAACATGGATCTGACGGACGAGTCGTGGGGCGTGGTGAAGAACACGCCCGGCGTCACCGGCTTCGTCGGCGCCGGCTCGAAGCCCGTGCCGCTGGCACAGCCCGAGGTCGACCGGATTCTCCGCACGGGCACGGCGACCGGCGAGCGCGCGCGCGCACAGGTCGAGTTCCAGCTCGGCGAGTCCGTGAAGGTGACGTCCGGCCCGCTGGCCGACTTCGACGGCGAGATCGTCGACGTCAACCCCGACCAGCAGAAGCTCAAGGTGCTGGTCGACATCTTCGAGCGCCAGGTCCCGGTGGAGCTCCAGTTCGACCAGGTGAAGAAGATCGACTGATGTTCGCTTACCTACACCTACAACGCGGTGTGAGGGACAGGCCTACGCACCAGGCCTGTCCCTCGGTCTCACGGTCACCAGAAGGTCTCGACCATGGCTAAGAAAATTCTCACCCTCATCAAGCTTCAGATTCCCGGCGGGCAGGCCAACCCGGCGCCCCCGGTCGGTCCCGCGCTTGGCCAGCACGGGGTCAACATCATGGAGTTCTGCAAGGCGTACAACGCTCAGACGGCGCAGGCGAACGGCCGCATTACGCCGGTCGAGATCACCGTCTACGAGGATCGCTCGTTCACGTTCATCACGAAGACGCCGCCCGCGGCCGTGCTGATCAAGGAGGCTTTGAACCTCGAGAAAGGCTCGGCCGAGCCGAACCGCGACAAGGTCGGCCGGCTGCGCCGCGAGCAGGTGCGCCAGATCGCAGAAACGAAGCTCGAGGACCTGAACGCGCGCGACGTGGAGCAGGCGATGAAGATCGTCGCCGGCACGGCGCGCTCGATGGGTGTGGAGGTGGAGGCGTAGTGAGCAAAACGTTGTCCAATCCCCGAGACCACGGGCCGGGATTCATCCTGGCCCGTACGTGCTGACATGGCACAGCACGGGAAGACCTATCGGCAGGCCCGCGGCCAGATCGACCGCGAGCAGGCCTACTCGCCCGTCGAGGCGATCAAGATCCTCAAAGGCTGGCCCGGCCCGAAGTTCGACGAGACCGTCGAGGCGCATTTCCGCCTCGGCCTGAACGTCCGCCATGCAGACCAGCAGCTGCGCGGCACGTTGATGCTGCCGCACGGGACCGGCAAGACGATGCGGGTCGTCGTCTTCGCCGAGGGCGAGAAGGCCAAGGAGGCGGAGGAGGCGGGCGCAGACGTCGTCGGCTCGGCCGATCTCGCCAAGCGGATCGAGGAGGGCTTCACCGACTTCGACGTCGCTATCGCGACTCCGGATCAGATGGGGAACGTCGGCAAGCTCGGCCGGATCCTCGGCCCGCGCGGGCTGATGCCGAACCCGAAGACGGGCACCGTCACCTTCGAGGTGGGCAAGGCCGTCAGCGATGCCAAGGCCGGCAAGCTCGAGTACCGCACCGACCGCGGCGCCAACGTCCACGTCTCCCTCGGCAAGAGGAGCTTCGGCGAGCGCGCGCTGCTCGAGAACTACGCGACGGTGCTCGAGGAGATCGTGCGCGCGAAGCCGTCGGCGGCGAAGGGCCGCTACATCCGGACGATCACGCTGACGACCACGATGGGTCCCGGCATCCACGTCGACCCCTCGCGCGTCCGCGGCATCGTCGAGGAGCTCGAGGAGGAAGCAGTTCCCGCGTAGTCCAGTCGACAAAGCCCTGCCAAAGACAGCTGGCCGCGCGGAAGCGCAGAAGCCCAGCCGAGGCGGACCGTTCGGAAGGATCACCTCCTTCCCGTTCGGGCCCGCCAGGGCCCGAAAACGTTTCGAGGAGGTGATTCGATGCACAAGAGCGACAAGGAGCGGATCGTCCAGGAGCTGGCCGAACGGCTGCGTTCCGCGGAGACGCTGATCGTGGCCGACTACCGCGGCCTGACGATGAAGGAGATCGACGATCTGCGGACCAAGCTGCTCGAGCACGGCGCCCGCTTCCAGGTCGTCAAGAACACGCTCACGCGGCGTGCTGCGGAGGCCGCCGGCTCGGACACGCTGCTGGCGATGCTGGAAGGTCCGACCGCGATCGCGTTCCTCGAGAGCGATGGCGACCCGGTCGCGGTTGCGAAGGCGCTCAGCGACTCGGCTCGCACGACGAAGCTGCTCGCCATTCGCGGCGGGCTGCTCGAGGGCGTGGAGATCACGGAGGAGGACGTCAAGAATCTGGCGACCCTGCCGCCGCTCGACATCCTGCGAGGCCAGGTGCTGGGCGCGATCGCGGCGCCGCTCTACGCGATCGTCGGCCTGTTCACAGCTCCGCTGCGCGACCTCGTCGGCCTGATCGACGCGAGGATCGAGCAGCTGGGCGGAGAGGCGCCGGCCGAGGAGCCGGAAGCGAAGCCCGAGCCCGCCCCGGAACCGCAAGCGGCGGCAGACGAGCCGCCCGCACCCGAAGAGACCACTGAAGAAGAACCCGCTGATGAAACCACGGAGGAGGAGTAAGCAATGGCTGCAAGCTCAGTCGACACCATCTTCGACGGCCTCGGGAAGATGTCCGTTCTCGAGCTCGTCGAGCTGAAGAAGAAGATCGAGGAGGAGTGGGGCATCACTGCCGCTGCTCCGGTCGCCGTGGTCGCTCCCGGCGCTGCGGGCGGCGGAGCCGGCGGCGGCGAGGCAGCCGAGGAGCAGTCGGCGTTCGACGTCATGCTCACCGGTACGGGCGACAAGAAGATCCAGGTGATCAAGGTCGTCCGCGCGATCACGGGGCTCGGCCTCAAGGAGGCGAAGGACCTCGTCGACGGCGCTCCGAGCGCGGTCAAGGAGGGCATCGCCCGCGAGGAGGCCGACTCGATCAAGGCGCAGCTCGAAGAGGCGGGCGCGTCGGTCGAAGTCAAGTAGTCGCGCTCGTACCGCCTTCGAGGGGCCGCTCCATGCGGCCCCTCGGCCTTCCGGGACAACTTGCCGAGTGGCTGGGCCGGGGTCACCATTTGCGGAATGGAACCGCCGATAAGCCATGGCGACGTCACCACTATCATGGGTCTCCTGGCCGACATTCAGCGCGATGTCCGGGAGATCCGCGAGCTCATCGAGGAGGACGATGACGAAGAAGACGCACCGGAAGCTGACGCCTGAGGACCGCGCGCGACACGACAAGCACCAGCGAATGGCGCTCGAGCGCATCGCCTACCACGAGGCGAAGGCAAGGGAAGAGGAAGCCGCCAAGGCCGCCGGCCAGAAGTAGCCGCGTCCCTTCAGGCCGCTAGCGGGAACCTCACCCCGCTTACCGACGTACCATCGACAACCCGAGGATGGCGGAGCACGACGACCTGAGCATCGGGCCGCGAGAGCGGCATCTCGCTGTCCCCACCGAGCATGCGCCCGACCCCGACCAGCGGCGCTTCGTGGTGGCGGTGCTCGGCGCGTTCGTCGTGCTCCTCGGCTGCGTCCTCGCGCTGAACGTCGTCGTCGATCCGTTCGCGATCGCGGGCACAGGCATCGTCCCGAGCGCGGTCGAGAACGACCGCGCGGTCAAGCTGACCCTGATCGAAGCGCTGAAGCAGAGCCCCGAGATCCTGATCCTCGGCAGCTCGCGCTCCCGCCAGGCCGAGCCGAGCACGCTGCAGAAGCTGACCGGTCACTCGGGCTTCAACGCAGGCGTCACGGGCGGCACCGCAGCCGACGCATACGTCTTCGCCCGCTCGGTCGACAGCCACTTCCCGCACCAGAAGCGGCGCGACGTCTGGTTCGTCGACGTCGGGATCGCCACGAACGGGATCAACCCGCAGCTCGAGTCGGATCCCCGCGCGAGCCGGTTCCTCCACGGCCACGGCGGCGGCTTCGGTCTCGGCGACGTGAAGACCTACCTCAGCACCCAGGCGACCCGGACCTCCCTGCGCGTGCTTCGGAAGTGCGTCTTCAGCTCGTGTCGCGCGAAGCTGCAGTACAACGCGGATGGCTCGATCCCGCACGGTCTGCTCCGCTACCTCCCCGAGCAGCAGGGCAGCCTGCGGGCGGCGGTCGCCAAGCTCGTCGCGAGCGTCCACCGGCGCCCGCCGCGCGAGCGCACGCTCAACCCGAAGAAGTTCGTCTGGTTCGAGAAGACGCTCGCGTTCATGAACGCGCACGGCTCGCGGCCGGTGATCGTCCTCAACCCGATCTATCCGGACGTGCTGGCCGCGTTCCGCCGGTACGGCTTCCCGCAGCTGAGGGCGGCGATGGACTACTTCGCCAAGGCGCAGCGCAAGTACGACTTCGTGGTCGTCAACGGTGAGGACATCCGCAGCTGGGGCGGCACCGCGAAGGACTGGTCGAACCCGACGCACGTGAACTGGAAGAACATGCGCCGGCTCCTGAAGTACGTCGTCGCGAACTCCGACGGCGCGCTCCGGTAGATGGGCGACGGCCTGAGATCGCTCCGCTCGGGGTGCGAGCTGACCGCTCTGGGTCGGGGCGGACGGGGGGGACACCGCCCGGGTGGTGGGTGAGGTAAAGTGTGTCCCCCGCGGGCCGGAAACGACCCAGAGGGGGGGGGCGCGGAGGCCG
>JBBQTQ010000039.1:0-23402 GCA_038213135.1 Gaiellales bacterium | reverse complement strand
CGCCAAGACACCAGCCGGGCTGCTCTGCCGCATCGCCGCCCGCATCCTCGCCCTCAACGCCGCCATCCACCTCAACTGGCAACTCGGCCAACCACACCGCGCCCTCACCGCCTACGGGCATTAACCGATCAAGCATCTAGGCGCGCGGGCGCCAGGCGGGGCTCGCATCGTTGCCCGACGGCGTGAGCCGAAGCGCCTTGCCGTTTGCGTTGCGCGTCCAGATCGAGCCGTCACGCGAGAACGAGAGCGCACCGCCCGGCGCATAGGCCGGATCGATCGTATCGACCGGAACCGACGTCTCCTGCCGGATGCCGTTGCCGTCGACCCCGATCGAGTAGAGCTCAAGGTTCGGTGGGTGCACGTTGCTCCGGTAGGCGATCCGCTTGCCGTCAGGGCTCCACGCGGGTTCCGCGCTGACGGCTTTGATGTGAGTCAGCTCCTGCTGGTGAGTGCCGTCGGCGCGCATCAGCCAGATCTCCCGGATCGAGTAGCCCGGCCGGCGGTAGTCGTAGGCGATCAGCTTCCCGTCGGATGACCAGGCCGGATCCTCGGCGCTGCCAAAGCCGTGGCCGACCCGGTGCACGTGGCCGCCGGCGGCCGGTACCGCGAAGAGCGCGCCCTCCCGGTCGAAGACGATCGTGCGGCCGTCCGGCGACCAGTCGGGCTGTGAGTCGTCCATCGCCGAGCTGGTCAGACGCCTCGCCCCAGAGCCGTCGGCCTTCATCACGAACAGGTGCTGGGTGCCCTCGCGGCGGCTGGCGAAGACGATCTGCGAGCCGTCCGGCGACCACGCGGGGTCGGTCTGGAAGAAGAGCGTCTCCGGGCTCGAGGCATCGCCCTTGCCGGGGGTCAGGCGCCGCACGCCGCTGCCGTCGGCCCGCGCGCCGTAGATCGCGTACGAGCCGTCTCGGCTGCTGACGAAGAGGAGGTCGGGAGGGCTCTTCGGAGCCGAGGAGCCGCAGCCCGCGACGAGAGCCGCCGCGCCCGCCAGAGCGGCGAGCCGTCTCACGCGCCGATCGAGAGGACGAGCTTCCCGAAGTGGCCGGCCGTGAGCTTCTCGTAGGCTGCTTCGGCCTGCGCGAGCGGGCGCACGCTGTCGATCACCGGCTGCCAGTCGCCGGCCTGCACGGTCTCGAGGAACGCGCCGAACTGGCGCGGCGAGCCGAGCGTCGTCCCCAGGATCGACAGCCAGTTCAGATAGAGGTAGCGCACGTCGAGCGTCACCTCGGCCCCGCCCGTGCCGCCGAAGACGACCAGTCGACCCGCGCGCCGCAGGGCGCGCAGCGACTCCGGCCAGGTCGAGCCGACCGAGTCGAGCACGAGGTCGACGCCGTGGCCGCCGTTCAGCTCGCGCACCCGCTCGGCCCAGCCTTCCTCGGTGTAGAGCACACCTCCGTCCGCGCCGAGCGCCTTGACGCGCTCGATCTTCTCGTCGCTCGAAGACGTGACGAGCACGCGGGCTCCTGCCTGAGCCGCGAGCTCGATCGCAAAGGTCGAGACGCCGCTGCCCGCGCCGAGGACGAGCACCGTCTCGCCCGCGACGAGCCCGCCGACCGGGAAGAGCGCGCGGTAGGCGGTCAGCCCCGCGACCGGCAGCGCAGCCGCCTCCTCGAACGAGAGCCGCGCCGGCTTGCGGAAGACGCATTCCTCCGGAATCGCGATCAACTCGGCAAAGGTGCCGTTCAGCGGCCCCCCGATGAAGCGGAAGTCCGTCCCCGGCGCCTCGTCGCTCTCACCCCATTTGATCCCCGGATAGAGCACGACCTCCTCGCCGGTGTCGCGGCGGACGCCCGCGCCGTCGTGCCCGGCCACGAACGGCTTCGGGAAGTCGTAGACGGGGCTGGGCGGACTACGGACGAGCAGGTCGCGCCGGTTCAGCGCAGCCGCCTTCAGCTCGACGAGCACCTCGCCCGGCCCTGGCTCCGGGTCGGGAAACGATTCGACGGTGACGACGCCAGCGTCTTGTACGAGAACGGCGTTCAAGGCCGCGATCCTAGACGGTGGTGTGAGGGACAGGCCTACAAACCAGGCCTGTCCCTCGGCTCTGGCGATCCAACCTTGTTAGTGGGCTAGTGAGCTACGGGCTCGACGCCGAGGTAGCGCCGCTGGAGCTCCGGATCGTCCGTGAGCTTGGCGGCGGTCGTCTCGGTCGCGATCTCGCCGCCGATCATCACGAGCTGGCGCTCGGCGAGCGCCGTCGCGACACCGAGGTTCTGCTCGATCAGCAGGATCCGCATGCCCTGCTGCTCGAGGCTCTTGAAGGTTTCGATCAGCAGCTCGATGATCGCGGGCGCAAGCCCTTCGGAGGGCTCGTCCATGATCAGCAGCTTCGGGCTGAGCAGCAGGGCGCGGCCGATCGCAAGCATCTGCTGCTCGCCGCCGGAGAGTTGCGCCCCGCCGTTGCGCTTGCGCTCGGCGAGCCGCGGGAAGAGCTCGTAGACCCGGTCGGGCGTCCAGCGACCGGTCGGGCCCTCCTCGACTTGTGCCCGGCGCAGCAGACCCGGCCGACGGGCGATCACCCGCAGGTGCTCGTCCACCGACAGCGAGGGAAACAGCCGCCGCCCCTGAGGCACATAACCCAGGCCGAGGGCGGCGATCTTGTACGAGGAGCGCCCGACGAGCTCCTGGCCGTCGAACCGGATCGACCCGCTGGTCCGGGGCGGGGTCATCCCCATGATCGAGGCGCAAAGCGTCGACTTGCCCATCCCGTTTCGCCCGATGATCGCGGCCGCGTCCTCTCCGAGCTCGAACGAGACGTCGTGGAGGACGTGCGCGCCGCCGTAGTACGCGTTCAGCCCTTCGATGACGAGGAGGGCGTCACTCATTCCGGAAGCTGCGTCCCAGGTAGAGGTCGTGCACCAGCTCGTTGGCGCGGATCTCGTCAGGAGTGCCTTCGACGATCACGCGGCCGTCGTGCATCATCGTCACCCGCTCGGCGACGCGCAGCGCGATGTCCATGTCGTGCTCGATCAGCACAAGGGTGATCTCGGGGTCGAGCGCGAGCAAGAGGTCGGTGAGGAGCGTCCGCTCGCCGCGCGAGAGCCCCGACGCGGGCTCGTCGAGCATCAGGATCTTCGGCTCGGACGCGAGCGCCATCGCGATCGCGACCTGCCGGTGCTCGCCGTGCGAGAGCGAGCCGACCGGCTGGTCGAGCTTCTCGGAGATCGCCACCCGCCCGGCGGCCGCACGAGCGCGCTCGCGGAGCTCGTCGTCGCGCTTCCGGAGCAGCACGGGCCGCAGGTGACCGCCGCGAACGCCGACGATCGAAAGGTAGATGCTGTCCTCGACCGTCAGGCCGAGGAGCATGCGCGACTGCTGGTACGTCCGCGCGAGCCCGAGGCGTGCGCGAACCCGTGACGGCAGCGGCGTGACGTCGCTGCCGAAGAGCTCGACCGTCCCGGACGTCGGCGGGAAGTCGCCGGAGATGACGTTGAAGAGCGTGGTCTTGCCGGCGCCGTTCGGGCCGAGGATCGCGCGGCGCTCACCCGCGCCGACCTCGAGATCGACCTCCCGGACGGCATGCAGGCCGCCGAAACGCCGGCCGACCCCCCGCAAGCGGAGGGCCGGCTCGGCGTGCTCGGCTGCTGCTGCTTCGCTCAAGCGGCTACTTGATCACCTGGTTCGTGATCTTGCCGTTCTTGATCACCTTGACCTTGCCCTGCCACGGCGTGACCAGCTTCTTGCAGGCAGGCTGAGTCCGGCCGTACGGAGCATCGGTCGGCTTGATCAGACCGCCGAAAGACTGGTCCACTGCCGGAACGTACGCGACGACCTGCGGACCAACCGACCCGTCCGCGTTCCTGACCAGCTGCAGCTCGTACTGGTCCTGGATCGCCTGGTTCCGCGAGTCGAGCTTCACCAAGCCGCCGTTCGAGATCTGGAACGCCCCGGGGATCGCCCGCGGCATCGAGGTCTGGAGCTTCGCTCCGACGGCGCCACCCGACTTCTGCAGACCCATGACGAGGGCCGCAGCGGCCTGGTAGTAGTTGTAGAAGAACAGGTCGTCCGGAGGCTGCTTCGGGAACAGCTTCTTCACGAAGTTCTCGTACGCCTGTGCCTTTGCGAGCTTGAGGCCCGGGCCGGTGCCCGTCCCGCCAATGTAGGAGCCGACGAACTTCGGCGCGACGACCTTGTCGGCGCCGAGGAAGCCGAAGAACAGGTTGCCGATCCACTGACTTGCCTTCGGCTTGCCGTACGCCTGCTCGAACGCCTTCAGCATTGCTGACGTGCCGGTCCCGCCGACCGCCGAGAAGTAGCCGTCCACCTGGTTCGGCGGCGGCAACTGGCGGACGAACGGTGCGTAGTCCGTCGTGTTCAGCGGCGGAAACACCCGCTTGGTGATGTTGCCGCCCACTGCGCAGAAGTCGGCGATCATCCCACCGCCCGACGTCCAGCCGAAGCTGTAGTCGTCCATGATGATCGCGGCCTTCCGCCAGTGGAGCTTCTTGTAGGCGATCTCCCCGATGCCCGCGTTCCACTGGGCGCCGTCGCCGTGGTAGCGGAACAGGTTCTTCGGGTGGATCTGCATCGTCGGGTCCTCGGACCCGGCGGTGCCGATGATGAACGTCTTCGTCGGATGCGACTTCGCGTAGTTCGCGACGTAGACGGCCTCATCACCCGACAGCGGCCCAATCATAACGTCCGCGCCGAGCTGCTCCATCAACCGCTTCACCTCGGTGACGGCGAGCGGCACGGTGTCGTTGCCGCAGCCGTAGCCGACGATGTTCACGGGCGTGCCGTTGACGCTGAGCCCCGTCATGCCGTCGGACGGCTTACCCGCGTTCTTGGGCTTGGCGCCTGTGAGCTTCGCAAAGGCGGCTTCGGATCCGGCGATGTCCTCTTCGTAGGCGAAGCCGAAGGCGCCCTTGCAGTCGGTCATGATCGCGAGCTTGACCGCCTTCGCATGGTGACTCGCGAAGGACGATCCTGCGCCGACGAGCATGACGGAGACTGCGAGCAGAGGCACCAACGCCTTCCAGCTCCTCAATGTGGGCTTCATGTGATTTACAGCCCTCCCTTTCTCTGGGGGTTACCTGCTGGGCGATTCTTTCCGGTTTCGTGCGCTCGCACAAGCTGTTCGTGTCGCAGTTGCCCTCCTTTCACTAGTGACCAGAAGCCTCTTTCGGGCGCCGGAACCCTCGGGCGATCCCGAACGCTCCGAAGCCACGATCCCAGATCCCCATCAGACCGCCGGGCGAGACGAGCACGATCAGGAGGAAGATAATCCCGATCACCGTCGGGAACCGGCCTCCGAACAGCGTGCCGCCGAAGCCGAGCAGGGGGATCCTCGTCGCGTCGGTGATGTAGTTGTCCATCAGAATGAACGCGAGCGCGCCGACCCACGCGCCCTCGATCCGCGACAGGCCGCCGATCACGGCGATGATCAGCACGTTGATCGTCTCGGGCAGGTCGACGTTGCCGGGCGCGATCTGCCCGCTCCACCAGACGTAGAGGACGCCGGCGAGCGCCGCGATGAAGCCGCCGAAGCCGAAGGCCAGCGTGCGATGGAGCGCCACGTTGTAGCCGAGCGAGCCCATCCGGAGCGGGTCGTCGCGGATTCCCTGCAGGCTGATCCCGAACGGCGTACGGACGATGTAGCGAATCAGCACGTAGACGAGGATCGCCGCCACGAGCGCGATGTAGTAGAGCCGGTCCTCGTGCAGGTTCACGTTCGGCCCGACCCAACTCGGCGCCGCGCGGTCGATCCCGCCGATGCCCGAGAAGCCCGAGATCTTCGTGACCGAGCTGAGCGTGAGCGTGACGATCACGGCGAAGGTCAGCGTGATCATCAGAAAGTAGATGCCTGCGCTGCGCGCGGAAACCGCCCCGAGCAGAAGCGCGAATGCCGTCGTCAGGACGACTGCGACGACGACCGAGAGGGTCGGGTTCCAGCCGAGGTGCAGGCCCTTCGACGTCCCGCCGGTGCCGCCCTTCGTGCTGAGGTTTCCGAGGATCACGCCGGAGAGGCCGAACAGCGCCGTCTGCGAGAGCGAGACCATGCCGCCGTAGGCGGAGAGGAAGATCAGGCTCGAGGCGACGATCCCCATGAAGAACGTCCGCGTGAGGACGTTCTGGGAGAAGTTCTGGCTCAGGAAGAGCGGGCCGAGGATCACGTAGACCAGCGCGGCGAGCGCGATCCCGCGCTCGAGCCGGGTCTTCAGCGGCCAGCCGAGCGGGTTCATCCGGGCCTCCCGAAGAGTCCCTGCGGGCGAAAGGCGAGCACGAGAGCGATCAGGACGAACGTGAAGATCGGCGAGTACTGGGTGCAGCAGTCGGACCCTGTCGTCGGCAGGTACGAGCCGCTGAAGTTGAGGACGAACGCGTAGAGGATTGCGCCCGCGGCCGCGCCGAAGATCGAGCCCATGCCGCCGACGACGACGACCACGAGCGAGTTCAGGAGCCACTGGCCGTCCTGACCTTGCGCGAGTGCGGCTTGCGAGCCCCAGACGACCGCGCCCATCGCGGCCAGCGCCGAGCCGACGACGAACGCGATCGCAAACGTCCGCTGGACGTTGATCCCGAGCGCCGATGCCATGTCCTTGTCGTCGACGCCCGCGCGAATCATCATCCCCGTCCGGGTCTTGTTCAGCCAAACCCAGAGACCGACGCCGACGGCCACCCCGAGCCCGAGCATCACGAGGCGGACGAGCGAGTACGAGACGCCGGCGACGTGCAGGTTGACGAACCGGTTCGTCCAGCCGGGCCAGGTGAGGTCGACTGCGTTGCCGCCGAACTGCTGGGTGCCGGCGGAAACGAACCTCGGGAAGTGGCCGATGATCTGGTCGGCGATGATCACCGAGATCGCGATCGTGATCAGGGCCTGCCGCAGCTCCTGACCCTGGTTCCAGCGCAGGAACACCTGCTGGGTGATCAGCCCGATGATCGCTATGCAGACCGCCGCCACGACCAGCGGCACGAGCCAGTCCGCCGTGTTGACCTGGGAGCTGTCGAGCGAGAAGCCCTGGCCCGCCATCTCCTGCTGGATCTCGTAGGCGATGTAGCCGCCGAGGAGATAGAAGGAGCCGTGGGCCATGTTCACGACGCGCATCAGGCCGAAGATCAACGCGAAGCCGCTCGCCACGATGAACAGCGCACCGGCGAACGTGACCGAGTCCAGGACGATCCGCAGGAACGAGCCGGGATCGTCGATCGCCGAGCCGAAGTTCGTCGTCGCCCAGTCGCCCCCGCCGTTCGCTCCCGGCGGGTGGGCGATCACGAGCACGTAGAGGAGCGCGAAGACGACCAGCGCTGCCGCGAAGCCGGGCGCAATCGCACGCCGCGTCATGACGCTGCCGCGCAACTGGGCCGCGAACGCGGTCACCGGGCTCCGATGTAGAGCGACGCCAGGGCGGAGTCGCCTTCCTGGTTCTCGAGCGGGACGATCTCGGTGATCACCGAGCGGTCGAGGGTTGAGGCATCCGGCCAGTCGACCTCGACCAGGTTGCCGGCCGGATCGCGGATGTACATCTGCACCCAGCCGGTCGGGTGCTCGCGAATCGGGTTGCCCCACGTCGGCCCGTCGAGGAGGCCGCGCTCCTTCGCCTTCAGGTAGACCGCTTCGAAGTCGTCGACGTCGATGCCGAGGTGGTGGTACACGGGTGGGTCGACGTCACGCTCGAAGAGGTGCAGCTGCTGGTCGCCGAGCCGTAGCCAGAGGACCGGCTCCTTGAAATGCGGGGTCGGCAGCCGCTCCATCCCGAAGAGCTCCTCGTAGAAGCGCGCCGATTCCTCGAGGTCCTCGGCGAGCACGGAAACGTGATTGATCCGCAACGCGCTCACCCCGGCGGCATCCTACGAGGCTTTGCAGGAATAGTGCAACGCGCATACTCGCTCTCGCAGCGATAGGTTTTTCCTATGAAGTTACGGCAGCTGGAGGCCTTCCTCGCGCTCGCCCAGGAGGGGTCGTTCACGAGAGCCGCGCGCCGACTGCAGCTGGCCCAGCCTTCGCTCTCCCAGCAGATCCGCTCGCTCGAGGCCGAGCTGGGCGGTCCGCTGCTCGAGCGGCTCCCGCGCGGGATCCGCCTGACGGCGGCCGGGCGGGCGCTGCTGCCCGAGGCCGAGGCGGCGGTCAGGGCGGCCGAGCGCGCGGCGACGGTCGCGCGGGGCGCGCTCGGCCTCGAGAGCGGCGAGCTCGAGGTCGCGACGCTGCTCTCGATGGCGGTCGGGATCCTCCCGAGAGCGATCGCTCCTTTCCTGGAGCGCCACCCGGACATCGTGATCCGGATGCGCGAGTACACGCATCGGAGCCTGCTCGAGGACGGCGTTCGCGGCGGGGTCGGGGACATCGCGATCGGGCCCGTGCCGGCCCGCTGGGAGGGGACGCTCGAGCGGCTCGGGCTGGAGGAGCTCGTCGTCGTCCTGCCGGCGTCCGATCCGCTCGCGGGGAGGGAGCGGATCCCGCTCGTCGAGCTCGCCGACCGGCACTGGATCCTCTTCCAGCCGGGCCACGGGCTCACCGACGTCGTCACTGCGGCTTGCCGCGAGGCCGGGTTCGAGCCTCGAGCGGCCGTTCGCACGACGCAGGTCGAGGCCGCCACGAGGCTCGCGGTTGCGGGGCTCGGCCCGACGATGGTGCCCGACAACGTGGTCTCGCCGGAATTCGCGGGAGCCGTGGCCCGGCTCGAACCGCCGGTGACCCGCGAGGTCGCGGCGTACACGCGCAGCGACTGGTCACCGCTCGCGGCCTCGTTCCTGCCGGCGCTGCGCGACGCCGGTTGGCAGCACGCCGTCGAGCGCTAACCTGCCGCGGAACGCCCCGACACGAGGAGCCGCCCGATGCCGAAGCTGAAGATCCCCTACGAGTCGCTCGACCCGCTGACGATCGGGGCCGCAGACGACGAGAGCAAGGTCTATCGCGAGGAGCTCGAGCTCGAGGTGCCCGAGGCGAACCTGCTCGCGGCGATCTACCCCGACGAGCCTGAGCCGGTGGCGAACGCGACGGAGGCGGCGCGGGCGGCGCTCGAGTCGCCGCTCTCCGGGCGACGCTTCTCGGAGCTGCTCGCGGGCGCGACGAGGGTCGCGGTGGTCATCGACAACCAGTTCCGGCCGACGCCCGCGTCGAAGCTCCTCCCCCCGGTGCTGGACGCGATCGAGGCCGCCGGGAAGCCGGCGGTGCTCGCCTGCGCCAACGGCAAAGTCTTTCCGATGTCCGAGTCGGACATCGAGCAGAAGATCGGGCGCGAGAACCTCGAGCGGCTCGAGCGGCTCGGGATCGAGTTCCACCAGAACGAGCCGCGCAACGAGGACGCGTACACGTACGTCGGCGTTTCCTCGCGCGGCACCCCGGTGTGGCTGCTGAGCGTCGTCGCGGAGTGCGACCTGAAGATCACGATCGGTCAGGCCCAGGCGAACCACTGGGGCGCGGGCGGCGGCGGCAAGCTGATCCTGCCGGGCGTCACCTCAGACGAGACGATCGAGTCGAACCACTGCGCCTTCGTGCCCTCGCCGCAGACGCACTACGGGGCGTACGCAGGCCCGATGCGCTCCGATATCGACGAGGTGGCCACGATGTGCGGGCTCTCCTGCACGATGAACGTCGTCCTCGACACGCGCGGACGCGTGGTCGAGTGCCTCTTCGGGTCGCATCCCGGCGCGCACCGGCAGGCGATCGAGCGCTTCAACGAGATCTACGCTTACGAGCATCCGGGGGAGCAGGCGGACATCGCGGTGTGCGGCGTCTTCGCGCCGACCGACCACCTCTTCTTCCACACGGGCTGGGGTTGCATGTCGGCGGACTTCGTACTGAAGGACGGTGGGACGCTGATCTACGCCTCGCCCTCGCCCGGCGTGAACACGGCTGTCGGCGACTTTCCGGGGCTGGCCCTGATGGACCTGATGAAGCCCTACATGCCGGCGACGCCCGAGAACTACCAGCGCGTGCTGAAGGACATCCACGCCCGGAAGATCCAGATGTGGGCGGGCTGCATCTGGGTGCCGATCTACGAGGTGATGACGCGCAAGCGGCTGAAGCTCGTCACGCTCGAGGAGAACCTCGAGCTGGCCGCCGACATCGGCATGGCCGCCACGACCTCGCTCGACGAGGCGTTCACCGAGGCGATGGCCTACCACGGCGGCGACGCGAAGGTGATCGTCCTGCCGTTCGCCCGCTACCAGCTGCCGCGGAACATGGTGCGGATGGACGCCGAGCCGCTCCGCTTCCCGCAAGAGGCACACGCGCACTGAATCGGCACACAATCGGCACGAATCCGTACGGGGTTCTCCGCTAGCCTCGCCGGTAGGGGAAAGGGGTTCTTCCCCCACCCAGGGTGGGGGTGTCGGCCGGCCTGAACCGTGAGGCTGCGCGCCTACACTGGGCGCGTGGCCCAACAGCGCGTGATCGGGCTCGCGGCTCCGGGTACCTCGCCGGAACCGCCGCCGGTGCGCGAGATCAAGGGCTCGACGACGATCGTCGAGCTCCTGCGCATGTTCCCGGGCGGCGAAGCGGGGCGCCTGCTCGCACGTCTCTCGCTGCCCTGCGCGCACTGCGGCGGCGCCTTCCACGAGCCGCTGACGCTCGCGGCGACGCGCCACGCGCGCGAGCCTCGCGCGGTGATCGAAGCCTTCCGCGCACTGGCGGGAGGCGGCCCGAGCGACGAGCAAGTTGCTGCTGCTAGCGAAAGAGTCGTCACACACTCCTAACGCTTTTCTGCTCGCGCTTAACCCAACGTGGGCTAGCTTGCGCTCATGAAGCGCCCGATCGGCAAGGAGCTCGCCCACCGCACGAGCGGCTCGCTCGAGATTTCGCTGCGCTGGAGCCGCGTCTCCGACCGGCTGACCGTGGTCGTCGAGAACCCCGAGACCGAGGAGACCTTCGAGCTCGAGGCCCGGCGCGACAACGCGCTCGACGTCTACTACCACCCCTTCGCCTACATGGGCGCCCCACAGGCAGCTTGATCCGGTTCGTCGCCGTCGGCGACGTGTTGCTCGACGTGACCGCCTCGGGCAGAGGGCACGATTCGACGATCGACGTCCGGCCCGGCGGCTCGGCGGTCAACAGCGCTCTGGCTGCAAGAGCGCTCGGGGCGGAGGCCAGCGTCGTAGGCCGTGCCGGCGACGACGCTCCGGGGCGATTGCTGCGGGCGGAGCTCGCTCGCGCGGGGATCACGCCGAGGCTTCAGGTGGACAGGACACTGCCGACCGGCACGTTCCTGCTCGCAGACGGTGAGCTCCGCGTCGATCGCGGCGCCAATCTCGGGTTCAGCCTCGCCGAGGAGCTCGAAGCGGACGCCATCCTCGTCTCCGGCTATCTCCCGCAGCCGGACGAGACGCTGGCGCGCTGCCGCGCGCCTTGGGTTGTCCTCGATGCGGCAAACCGGCACGACATTCCATCAGCCGTGTCCGTGATCGCGAACCACGGCAACGTCCACGAGCTGGCGAAAGGACGCCGCCTGGCCTGCGTCACGCGCGGGGCGGCGGGCGCGATCGCGATCCTCGACGGCGTCGAAGTCGCGGCGCGGCCCGACACGGCGGTTCCCATCGACGCACTCGGCGCGGGCGATGCGTTCGCCGCCGGGCTGCTCGTCTCGCTCGCCCGCGGAGCGACGCTGCACGACGCGCTCGCCGAGGCCTGCCGTTGCGGCGCCCTCGCTGCCCTCGCCCGCCAGTAGGCTACGCCCCCCGATGACGACCGCCGTCGGCCAGGAGACGTGGGTCGGGCGCCCCCTGCAGCGACTCGAGGACGATGCGCTGCTCAAGGGTCTCGGGCGCTACATGGACGACATCGAGCCGGTGGCGAACGTTCGCCATGCGGCGATCCTGCGCTCGGCGTTCGCCCACGCGAGGATCACGCGCCTCGATCCATCGGCCGCGCTCGAGCTGCCCGGAGTCGTCGGCGTCCTGACCGGAGCAGACGTGCTCGAGCTCTCGAGGCCGTTCCCGGTCGGCGTCGACGGTGTCCGCCCCTATTACGCCGCCGCGACCGACGTCGCCCGCTACGCCGGCGAGCCGCTCGCCGTCGTCGTCGCGCGCGATCGCTACATCGCGGAGGACGCCCTGGAGCTGATCGAGGTCGACTACGAGCCGCTCGACCCTGTTCTCGATCCCGAGCAAGGCGAGCTCGTCTCCGACCGCTCCTTCTCCTATGGGGAGCCGGATGCGGCGTTTGCGGAGGCGGCACTCGTCGTCCGCGAGCGCTTCACGTTTCCGCGGTGGAGCTGCCAGCCGCTCGAGACGTACGGGGTCGTGGCCGACTGGGACGAGGGCTCTGGCGTGCTCACGGCCTGGGCCAACTTCCAGGGGCCGTTCACCCTCCACTCGGTCGCGGCCGGCGCCCTGGGGCTGCCCGGATCGAGGCTCCGCCTGATCACGCCGTCCGACTCGGGCGGCAGCTTCGGCATCAAGGCGGCCGTCTACGTCTACGTCGTCCTGATCGGACTCGCGTCGCGGAAGCTCGGGGTTCCGGTTCGCTGGACCGAGGACCGCCTGGAGCACCTCGTAGGCAGCGCGGCTTCCACCTCGCGCCGGACGGAGCTCGAGGCCGCTTTCGCCGCCGACGGGGAGCTGCTGGCGCTGCGCTACGACGTGCTCGAGGACGTCGGCGCCTATCTCCGCGCGCCCGAGCCGGCGACGACGTATCGCATGCACGGTTCGCTGACCGGCGCCTACCGTTGCCGCAGCGTCGCGGCGCGCAATCGCGTCGTCCTCACGAACCGCTGCCCGAGCGGGCTGAACCGCGGCTTCGGCGGCCCGCAGCTCTACTTCCCGCTCGAGCGGACGATGGAGATCGGCGCCCGTCGGCTCGGGCTCGACCCCGCCGCTGTCCGCCGGCGCAACCTGATCGCCGCGGACGCGTTCCCATACCGCACGCCCTCGGGCGGCCTCTACGACTCCGGTGACTACGAGGCGTGCCTCGACGACGCGCTTGAGCTCGTGCGCTACGACGAGCGTCGCGAGGAGCAGGCGGCAGCGCGCGCCGAGGGCAGGCTCGTCGGAATCGGTCTCGCCTGCGTCGTCGAGCCGTCGATCTCGAACATGGGCTACGTCACGCTCGCCCAGACGGCCGAGGAACGCGCCGGCACGCTCCCGAAGTCTGGGAACGCCGAGGGCGCGACGGTGGCGATCGGCCCGCTCGGCGGGATCACCATCCGGATCGCGACGACGCCCCAGGGTCAGGGTCACAAGACCGTCTGCGCGCAAGTCGTCGCCGACGTTCTGGGCGTGCAGCCGGACGAGGTCGAAGTGCTGACCGAGGTGGACACCTCGACGACCGCCTGGACGGTCGCCTCCGGGAACTACTCCTCCCGCTTCTCGGGTGTCGGAACCGGCGCCGTCTACCTGGCCGCCCAGAAGATCGCAGCGAAGCTGCAGGCGATCCGCGACCACCTCGGCGACGAGTCGCTCTCCCTCCGCCGCGCCGCTGGAATCGCGCACTGGCATCCCGACGCGCTACCCGAAGGCATGGAGGCGGGCCTGTACGAGACCGCCTATTTCGCGGCGCCGAATCTCGCGCCCCCGGACAACGACGATCGCGTTGCCTCGTCGGCCGCCCACGGCTTCCTCGTCGACGTCGCGGTCGTCGAGGTCGAGCGGGCGACGGGCGAGGTCCGGGTGCTCGACTACGTCACCGTGCACGACGCGGGCCGACTCCTGAACCCACTGCTCGCCGAAGGTCAGGTTCGCGGGGGATTCGCCCACGGCATCGGCGCGGCGCTCTTCGAGCGGGTCGTCTACGACGATGACGGCAACCTGCTGACAGGCACGTTCATGGACTACCTCTGCCCCACGGCGCCGGACATTCCTCGCCTCAGGCTCGGCCACCGCGAGACGCCGTCGCCGTTCACGCCTCTGGGCGCCAAGGGACTCGGCGAGGGCACGACGATGAGCGTGCCCGCGGCGATGGCCAATGCCGTCGCAGACGCCCTCGGCGTCGAGGACGTCGAGCTGCCACTGACACCGTCACGGGTCTGGGAGCTGCTCTCGCGGTGAAACCGTGCCGCTTCGAGTACGCGCGGCCCGGCTCCGTCGACGAGGTGCTCGACCTGCTCGCCGAGCACGGCTCCGAGGCGAAGGTGCTCGCGGGAGGGCAGAGCCTCGTTCCCGCGCTGAACATGCGCCTCGCCCGTCCGACGGTCCTGGTAGACATCAACGATGTTTTCGATCTTGACAACGTGGCTGAAACGGACAGAGCACTTCGTGTCGATGCGCTGGTTCGGCAGGCCGATCCGCGCCTGCGACGCATACCGCTCGTGGCGCAGGCGCTGCCGTTCGTCGGGCACTTCGTCACCCGTAACCGGGGCACGCTCGCAGGCTCGATCGCCCACGCCGACGCCGCCGCAGAGCTGCCGCTTGCTCTCACGGTCTTGGGCGGCCATGTCGTGGTCGCGTCGAAGAACGGGCGTCGCGAGATCCCCGCCGACGAGTTCTTCGTCAGCCACTACACAACCGAGCTGAGACCGGACGAGCTCGTCGTCGAGACGGTCTGGCCGCTGCCCAGGCCGGGCGAGAGCTTCGCTTTCGAGGAGCTCGCGCAGCGGCACGGCGACTTCGCGCTCTGCATGTGCGCGGTCACCGCCGGTGCCGATGGCCTTCGCGTCGGGCTGGGCTCCGTCGTCGACCGGCCGACGCTGGTCGAGGTCGACCCGAAGCATCCAGGGGCCTCGGCGGCCGAGCAGGTCGACCCGCCGGGACACCTGCACGCGTCGCCGCAGTACCTGCGCCACCTCGTCGAGGTGCTCGTCGACCGTGCGGTGGCGCGAGCTCGCGGGGCCGCCGCATGACCGCGGTCGCGGTGACCGTCAACGGCCGTCGCTACCGCGAGGAGGTCGAGCCGCGCCTGCTGCTCTCCGACTTCCTTCGGCACGTGGTCGGCCTGACCGGAACGCACGTCGGCTGCGAGCACGGCGTCTGCGGCGCCTGCACGGTGCTGCTCGAGGGCGTCGCCGTCCGCGCGTGCCTGATGCTCGCAGTTCAGGTCGACGGCGCGGAGCTGACGACCGTCGAGGGCATCGCGCGCAACGGCGAGCTGAATCCGCTTCAGGCCGCGTTCAAGGAATGCCATGCGCTGCAATGCGGCTTCTGCACCCCGGGGATCCTGATGGCCGCGACCGACCTGCTCTCTCGCGACGGCGCCCCGACCCGCACCGAGATCGAGAACATGCTGTCTGGCCACATCTGCCGCTGCACAGGGTACGAGCCGATCGTGGACGCGATCGAGAAGGCGGCCGGCGCGTGAATCTCGCGGCCTCCCTTCAGTACGCAGCCGCGCGCGACCCCGAGCGCGAGGCACTGGTTCACGACGGTCTCCGGCTCACCTACCGCGACCTTCGCGAGCGCGCGGCCCGTCGGGCCGGCGGCCTGGCCTCGGCGGGCTTGGGCCGCGGCGACCGCCTCGCCGTCCTCCTCCGCAACAGCCACGAGGCGGTCGAGCTCTACTGGGCCTGCCAGTGGCTCGGCGTCACGTTCGTCCCGATCAGCTGGCGGTTGACCGAGGCCGACATCGACTACTGCGTCGAGGACTCCGGCGCGAAGCTCGTGCTGCGCGAGGACTTCGACCTCGGCAGCCTCCTCGCAGCCGAGGAGCATCCGGGCGAGCTCGACCTTGCTGACGACGCCGAGAGCCTGATGCTCTACACCTCTGGCACGACCGGCCGGCCGAAGGGCGTCCCGCGCTCGCACCGCGCCGACCGAGCCGGCGGCCTCTCGCAAGCGCTCCAGCACGGGTACGGCTTCGGCGACCGGACGCTGCTCGTGATGCCGCTCTACCACACGATGGGCATGCACTCGCTGATCGCGATGTCGCTGATCGGCGGTTGCTGCGTCCTCCAACCGCAGTGGGAAGCCGAACGCGCCCTCGAGCTGATCGAACGCGAGCGGATCACCTCGCTCTACCTCGCCCCGACGCTCTACCACGACCTCGTCGGCCATCCGGACCGCGGGCGCTACGACCTCTCGTCCGTCGAGACGCTCGCGTACGCCGGAGCCGCGATGACGAGCGCGCTCGTCGAGCGCTGTGTCGGGGCCTTCCGGCCGCGCGTGTTCGTGAACCACTACGGCTCGACCGAGATCTACACGTTCTCCGTCCACCGCGGCCAGGCCGCGAAGCCGGGCTGCGCCGGCCGCGCGTCCGTGAACGCGCGCCTGCAGCTCGGCGCCGACGACGAGATCCTCTGTGACATGAGCTCCGACGAGGCCTTCGCCGGGTACTGGAACCGGCCCGATGCCGACGAGAAGGCGATCCGAGACGGCTGGTACCACACCGGCGACGTCGGACGGCTCGACGGCGACGGCGACCTCTGGGTCGTCGGCCGCGTCGACGACATGATCGTCTCGGGTGGCGAGAACGTTCACCCGCTCGAGGTGGAGGACGTCGTCGCCCAGCACCCGAACGTGCGCGAAGTGGCGGTTGTCGGCGCTCCCGACGACCGCTGGGGGCATCGCGTCGTCGCCTACATCGTCGCCGACGGCGAGGTCTCCGACGAGGACCTCGACGCCCATTGCCTCGCCTCCGAATCGCTCGCGCGCTTCAAGCGACCGCGCGAGTACCGGTTCGTCGACGAGCTCCCGAAGAGCCCTTCGGGCAAGATCCTGCGACGCATGCTGCGCGAAGAGGTGCCCACGACGTGACCGGCTACGAAGGTTTTCGCCAGGAGCGAGACGAGCGCGGTGTCGTCACGATCACGCTCGACGACCCGGCGAAGATGAACCGCGTCCCGATCGCCGCGCGCGACCAGCTCGGCCGTCTCTTCGCGGAGCTCGGGGAGGACGACTCCGTTCGCGCGGTCGTCGTCACAGGCGCCGGGGACAACTTCACCGCCGGCGGCGACATCGCCGGCTTCCTCGACCGCGACCCCGAGTACCTCTCGCAGCTCGCCTGGAACGTCGCCGGCGCGGAGCGCTGCCCGAAGCCGGTGGTCGCGCGGATCCGCGGCTACTGCCTCGGCGTCGGGCTCGAGCTGGCGCTCGCATGCGACATCCGCATCGCCGCCGACGATGTCCAGCTCGGCCTCCCCGAGGTCGGGCTCGGGATGATCCCCGGCTCGGGGGGGACGCAGCGCCTCGCCCGCCTCGCGGGCCTCGGGCGAGCCAAGGACGTGATCATGCGGCGCAAGCGGATCGCGGCCGCGGACGCGCTCGCCTGGGGACTCGTCTCGGAGATCGTGCCGGTCGACGAGCTGGACGCGGCAGTCGAGCAGGCGATCGCCGACCTGCTGCAGCTCTCGCCGCTCGCCCTGCGCTTCGCCAAGCGCGTGCTCAACCAGGTCTACGACGCGCCACTTCACGTCGGCCTCGAGCTCGAGGGTCTCGCGTACGGACTCCTGCGCTCGACGCACGACTTCAAGGAGGGCGTCGAGGCCTTCGTCGAGAAGCGCCCGCCCAGGTTCGAAGGGAAGTAGCTGTCGATTTCGTCGCCGGCCGTTCGTCTAGAGGTCGACAGCGACCCAAGGAGGAGCGATGAAGTACCTGTGCCTGATCTACGCGGACGAGAACGCCTGGGAGGCCACGACCCAGGATGACCGGCAGGCCGTCTACGCGGACTACGGGAAGCTGATGGAGCAGTACGGCTCCAACGGCACGCTCGTCGAGGGGTCGGAGCTGCAGCCAACGACGACCGCGACGACCGTGGCCGTCCGGAACGGCGAGGCCATGATCACGGACGGGCCTTTCGTCGAGACCAAGGAGCAGCTCGGGGGCTACATCCTGGTCGACGTCGCCTCGCTCGACGAAGCGCTCGAGTTCGCGGCGAAGATCCCGACTGCGCGCACCGGCTCGATCGAGGTGCGGCCGCTCGTCGAGCGGAGCGCTTGAGCGTCGAGCCCGTCTTCCGGGAGGAGTGGGGCCGTGCGGTCGCACTCCTCATCCGGACGTTCGGAGACTTCGACCTTGCCGAGGACGCCGTCCAGGACGCGTTCGCCGTCGCGCTCGAACGCTGGCCCCGGGACGGCGTCCCGGCGAGCCCGCTCGGCTGGATCGTCACGACGGCGCGCAACCGTGCGATCGACCGGCTCAGGCGCGAGCGGGTCGGCCGGCAGAAGCTCGAGGAGACGGCCCGCCTGCTCCCGGAGCCCGCAGAGGAGGACGAGGTGAGCGCGATCCCGGACGGGCGCCTGGCGCTGATCTTCACTTGCTGCCACCCGGCGCTCGCACTCGAGGCTCAGGTTGCGCTGACCCTGCGGCTGCTCGGCGGCCTGACGACCGACGAGATCGCCCGCGCCTTCCTGACCACCGAGCCGACGATGGCGCAGCGGCTCGTGAGGGCAAAGAAGAAGATCCGCGCCGCGGCGATCCCGTTCCGGGTTCCACCCGACCACGCGCTGCCCGAGCGCCTCGACGCGGTGCTCGCCGTCGTCTACCTGATCTTCAACGAGGGCTACTCGCGGCTGCGAGCCGACGTGTCGGCGGAGGCGATCCGGCTCGGACGCATGCTCGGCGGGTTGATGCCGGACGAGCCGGAAGCGCTCGGCCTGCTGGCGCTGATGCTCCTGCACGACGCCCGGCGCGAAGCGCGAACGGACGACGGACGGCTCGTGCTGCTCTCAGACCAGGACCGCGAGCGCTGGAACCTCGACCAGATCGAGGAGGGTGTCGGGCTCGTCGAGCGGGCCCTGCGGCTGCGGCGACCCGGCCGCTACCAGCTCCAGGCGGCGATCGCGGCGCTGCACACCCAGCCGGAGGCCGACTGGCCGCAGGTCGCAGCGGTCTACTCCGAGCTCGCGCGGCTTGCACCCTCCCCGGTCGTCGAGCTCAACCGCGCGGTAGCGGTGGCGATGGCCGACGGGCCGTCAGCCGGGCTCGAGCTGATCGACGAGCTCGAGAGCCTCGACGCCTATCAGCCCTTTCACGCCGCGCGAGCCGACCTGCTGCGCCGCCTCGACCGGCGCAACGAGGCCGCCGAGGCGTACCGGCGGGCGCTGGAGCTGACGATCGCCGACCACGAGCGGTCCTTCCTCGAAGGCCGGCTCGGAGAGGTCGAAAAGCGGGGCCTGTCCCAAGGGACAGGCCCGAGGCACACAACACCTGACCCATTAGCCGCGCTCCCAGGCGAGCCCGGCGGCGAGCACCGTCTCGTCGTCGGGGGCGATCAGCTGCAGGTCGGCGATCGCCAGGCCGGCCCAGCCGATCAGGTTGAACGGCCGCAGGAACGCGCCAAGCGGGATGCGTTCCTCGAGCTCGTCGCAGTCCTCGGCCGGCAGGTCCGCGCCGACGACCGGCGAGACGTAGAGGTCGACCTCGGGCCGGTAACGCCGCCAGCGCTCCAGGGCGCGGTAGGCCGCGGCGACCTCGTCGGGATCGACCCGGTGGGCCAGCTCGAGCTTGGTGCGGCAGTTGTCGCTGTACTCGTTGGCGCGCGACGGGAACGTCTCGAGGTGCGAGTCGAGCGCCTCGCGGAAGAAGACCGGCCAGGTGTTCGCCTCCGGCTCGGGGATCTCGCCGGCGACGACCTTCGCGCCGAGGCGCTCGAGGTCGGCGACGTAGCGCTCGGCGGCCGGGTTTGCCGGCGGCCGGTGCTTGTCGCCATAGGAGGGCGGGCGCGTGAGTAGCCCGACCGTGAGCCCGTCGAGCCGCGGCTCCGGCACCGGCTTGCGAGTCAGCACCGACCACATCAACGCCACGTCGGCGACCGTGCGTGCCATCGGCCCGACGGTGTCGAGCGTCGGGCAGAGCGGGAAGATCCCGTCCATCGCGATCGAGCCCCAGCGCGGTTTCAGGCCGACGATTCCGCAGCAGGCCGACGGCAACCGGATCGAGCAGCCTGTGTCGGTGCCGAGCGCGAGCTCGCAGAGGCCGGCCGCGATCGCCGCGGCGTTCCCGGAAGAGGAGCCTCCCGTCGTCCTGCCGGGAGCAACGGGGTTGTGGGTCGTGCCGTACCACTGGTTCTGGCCGACGACTCCCCAGGCGAACTCGGGCAGGCTCCCCTTGCCGACGAGCACCGCGCCCGCGTCGAGCAGCTTCTGCGCGGACGACGCCGTCCGAACCGGCACGTGGTCGGCGTAGATCTTCGAGCCGTACGTCGTGCGGATCCCGGCGGTGTCGATCAGGTCCTTGACCACGAGCGTGCGGCCGGCGAGCGGTCCCGAGCGCAGCTCGCCCGACGGCTCGACCTGCGTGATCAGGGCATTGAGCTCGTCCTTCAAGGGATGACCGCGACGGCCTCGATCTCGAGCAGCAACTCCGGCAGCACGAGCTTGCTGACCTCGACGAGCGTGCTGGCGGGTCGCGCCTCGCCGAAGTACTCCTGGCGGATCGGGTTGATCCGCGCCCGGTCGTCGATGTTCGTCAGGAAATGCGTCACCTTGACGACGTCCGCGAAGCCCACCCCGGCGGCCGCGAGGATGCGCTCGAGGATCGAGAAGATCTGCCGTGCCTGCGCGACAACGTCTCCCTCCCCCACCACCTTGCCGTGCTCGTCGACGGAGACGCAGCCGGAGATGAAGAGCAGGTCGCCCGCGCGGACGGCGTCCGTGTAGTGGCTGAACGGCTCGGCCAGCCCTTCGACGCGGAGCTCCTCGCGCTTCATCGCGCCGCCGCCTCGCGCAGCTCGCTGATGGTCGTGCGCGGGCTGATCGCCTCCGGGTCGACGCGCAGCTCGAGGAGTGCGGGCAACCCGGAGGCGACCGCGCGCTCGAAGGCGTCCGCGACGTCCTCGGTCCGCTCGACGGTCTCGCCGTGGGCTCCATACGCGACGGCGTAGGCGGCAAAGTCGGGGTTCCGCAGGTCGGTACCTACGACGCGGCCCGGGTAGTGGCGCTCCTGGTGCATGCGAATCGTCCCGTACATCCCGTTGTTGACGAGCAGGATGACGACCGGCAGGTCGTACTGCAGGGCGGTCGCGAGCTCGTGGCCGCTCATCAGGAAGTCGCCGTCGCCGGCCAGGCAGACCACGAGACGCTCGGGATGCAGCGCCTTGGCGGCGAGCGCCGCGGGGACCCCGTAGCCCATCGCACCGGCGCGCGGCGCGAGCTGGGTCGGATAACGGCTGAACTCGTAGAAGCGATGCGCCCAGACGGTGAAGTTGCCGGCGCCCGAGGTGAGGATCGCGTCCTCGGGGAGTCGTTCGCGGAGGAACGCCATCACCTTCCCCAGGTCGAGGTCACCGGGCAGCTCGCGCGGCCGCATGTTCGCCTCGTAGTCGGCGCGCGCCTGCGCCGTCCACTCGCGCCAGGGCGGGTCGAGCGCCTGCAGCGAGCGGGCGGCGGCCGCGAACTCCTCGACCCCGGAAAGGATCGCGAGGCTCGGCTCGTAGACGCGGCCGAGCTCGCTCGGATCGGGATGGACGTGCACGAGCGTCTGGCTCGGGCGAGGCGCCTCGAGCAGCGTGTACTCCTGCGTCGGCACGTCGCCGAGGCGCCCGCCGATCGCGAGGATCAGGTCGGCGTCGCGCACACGCTGGGCGAGCTTCGGGTCGAGCCCGAGCGTCAGGTGACCGGCGTAGACGCGCGAGCGGTTGTCGACAAAGTCCTGGCAGCGGAACGACGTCGCTACCGGCAGTTCGTTCGCCTCGCAGAAGGCGGTCACGTCGGCGTGCGTGCGGGCCGTCCAGCCGCCCTCGCCGACGATCGCCAGCGGCTGGCGCGCCTCGGCGAGCAGCTGCTGCAGCCGGCCGAGCTCCTCGGAGCCCGGCCGCGGGCGCAGCGGCTCGATCGGCGCCGCGTCGGGAGCATCGGTCTCCTCGACCAGCATGTCCTCCGGGAGCGCGAGCACGACCGGGCCCGGCCGCCCTCCGGTGGCGACCGAGAACGCCCGCGCTATCAGCTCCGGCACGCGGTCCGCGGAGTCGATCTCGGCTGCCTCCTTGGCCATCGTCCCGAACACGGCCGCGTAGTCGAGCTCCTGAAAGGCCTCGCGGCCGCGGATCGTCATCGGCACTTGACCGACCAGGAGGATCATCGGCGTCGAGTCCTGCCGCGCGGTGTGGACGCCCGTCGAGGCGTGTGTCGCGCCCGGGCCGCGGGTGACCATGCAGATTCCGGGGCGGCCGGTCAGCTTGCCGTAGGCCTCCGCCATGTTCGCGGCGGCGGCTTCGTGGCGGCAGGAGATCAGCCGGATCGGCGAGTCGTGTAGCGCGTCGAGCACGGCGAGGTAGCTCTCGCCGGGCACGCAGAAGGCGAGCTCGACGCCGTGCAGCTCGAGCTGGCGCACCAGCGCCTGGGCACCGGTGCGACTCACGTCTCGATCGGCTGCTCGAGATAGATCCGTGCGCGCTGCAGCTTCGGCTTCTCCTCGTCGGCCGGGTCGACGTAGCGGATCGTGCGCTTCCCCTCCCACTCCCGCGGCAGCAGCAAGACGCGCACGAAGGCGGACTCTTCCGTTTCGGACGCGGCCGCGTAGACCGGCTCCGGACCGCTCTCGAACCATGGCTCGAAGGGGCCGTAGCGGTGGGCCTCGCCCCCGCTCTCGATCTCGATCGAGCCGGAGAGCAGGCAGCGGATTCCCGGCCCCGGGTGGGTGTGCCGGTAGGCGACGCCACCTGGCGGGAAGTCGACCCGGTCGCAGCGCATCAACCACTCGTGCGCCGAGTTCAGGTCGACCTCGACGGAGAGCTTGGCGCCCGCCCCGCCGTACTCGGCGAGCTCCCAGACGAGCGCGTGACCCTGCACGCCGACCGCGCCGAAGGCAGCCTCGTCGCGCTGGACGTCGTAGACGACCCGGCGGCCGGGCTGGGGCTCGACCCCGTCGCGGAACTCCAGGAGCGAGAGCCTCAATGGAAGTACTGCCCGCCGTCGATCACGATCGTCTGGCCGGTCACGAAGTCCGACTCCGGCGAGCAGAGGAACACGACCGCGCCGACGACGTCCTCGGGTACCTGGTCGCGCTGCAAGGTGCGCGCGGCGATCGACGCGTCTCGCAGCTTCTCGACCACCTCGGGCTGCGAGCGTACGCCGTCGCTCATCGTGAACCCGGGCGCGACGCAGTTCACGAGCACCTTGTCCTTGCCGAGCTCCTTCGCCAGCGCGCGCGTGAAGGCGACGATCGCGCCCTTCGAGGTCACGTAGTGGAGCAGGAACGGCACGCCTCGGAACGGCGTCCCCGACGAGATGTTCACGATCTTGCCGCCGCCCTGCTGCCGCATCACCGGCACGACCGCGCGGCAGGTGAGGAACATCGAGGCGACGTTGACGTCCATCACCTTGCGCCATTCCTCCAGCGGGATCTCCTCGAACGGTCGCATCGCGAGCGTGGCGTAGAGGCCCGCGTTGTTGACGAGGAGGTCGACTCGTCCGTGGCGTTCGACAGTCTCCTCGACCATCCGCGCCACGTCTTCCTCGGACGAGACGTCGGCGCGGATGCCGTCGTCGGGCGGGTTGAGGTCGGCGATCACCACCTGAGCGCCCTCCGAGTCGAGCCCTTCGGCGATCGCGCGGCCGATCCCCTGTGCGCCGCCCGTGACGATCGCGACCTTGCCGTCGAGCCTCCTCACTTCAGCGGCGAGAACGACGTCGGAACGAGGATGCGGTTCTGCTGGGTGT
>JBBQTQ010000038.1:0-24347 GCA_038213135.1 Gaiellales bacterium | reverse complement strand
ACGCCGTCCACCGACTCCGCCGCGCGCACGACAACCGCCAACAGCGCCGCCGGCGTAACCGAGATCGTGCCGTCGTCGGACGAGATGCTCAGCCCGTCGCTCATCCGGCCATCAGCGCGGGGAGACGCCCCTCGTGCTCTTCGATGAAGCTCGTCGTGTACTGGCCGCTCCGGAACGCGTCGCTGGCGAGGATTTCCCGTGCCGCCGCGCGGGTCGTCGGGACGCCGGTCAGCTCCAGCTCGCCGAGCGCGCGCAAGGCCCGTGCGATTGCCGTGGGCCGGTCCTCGGCGACGACGACCAGCTTCGCGAGCAGCGAGTCGTAGTAGGGCGAGATCACGGAGCCGTCCTCCACGTGCGTATCGAAGCGTACGCCCGGCCCCAGAGGCGGCCGGATGCGCTCGATCGTGCCGGGAGCCGGCGCGAAGCCGTGCGACGGATCCTCGGCGTTCAGCCGGATCTCGATCGAGTGCCCTTGGCGCGGCGCGCGCCCGGTGAGGCGGAGCCGCTCGCCTGCCGCGATGCGCAGCTGCTCGTGGACGATGTCGACGCCCGTGACGAGCTCGCTGACGGGATGCTCGACCTGCAGGCGCGCGTTCAGCTCGATGAAGTAGAAGCTCCCGTCCGAGCCGACCAGGAACTCGAAGGTGCCCGCATTGCGGTAGCCGATCGCCCGGCAGGCTCGCTCGGCCGCGGCCTCCATCTCCTCGCGCCGCTCGGGGCTCAGCGCGGGCGAGGGCGACTCCTCGATCAGCTTCTGGTGGCGGCGCTGGATCGAGCACTCGCGCTCGCCGAGCGTGAGGACGCCGCCCTCGGCGTCGGCGAGCACCTGGATCTCGACGTGGCGAGCCGGGACGAGCGCCTTCTCGACGTAGAGCGTGCCGTCGCCGAAGGCGGCGGTCGCCTCGGCCGAGGCCATCGCATAGGCGCCGTCGAGCTCGTCCTGTGCGTGGACGAGCCGCATCCCCTTGCCGCCGCCGCCCGCGCAGGCCTTCAGGAGCAGCGGGAAGCCGATCTCGCCGGCGACCTCCCGCGCCTCACGCAGCTCCGTCGCGTGATCGGTCCCCGGCACGAGCGGCACCCCGGCGGCCGCGACCTCCGCCTTGGCCTCGACCTTGTCGCCCATCTTCGCCATGACCTCCGCGCCCGGGCCGATGAAGACGAGGTCGTTCTCCTCGCAGGCCCGCACGAAAGCCGGGTTCTCCGCGAGGAAGCCGTAACCGGGGTGCACCGCCTCACATCCCGTCGTCTCGGCGGCCGCGACGATCGAGGGGATCCGCAGGTAGCTGTCCGCGGCCGCCGGTGGCCCGATGCAGACCGCCTGGTCGGCGAGTCGCGTGTGGAGAGCGCCCGCGTCGGCGGTGGAGTAGACGGCAACCGCCTCGATCCCGAGCTCGTGCAGGGCCCTGATCACGCGGACGGCGATCTCGCCCCGGTTGGCGACCAGGACTCGCGAGAACATCAAACGACGTCGAGCGGACGGCCGTTCAGCGGCTCGAGCTCGAAGAGCAGCTGGCCGAACTCGACCGGCTGGGCGTTCTGGACGTGGATCGCCCGGACGAGGCCTTCCGTCTCGGCCTTCACCTCGTTCATCAGCTTCATCGCCTCGAGAATGCAGAGCGTCTGGTCGAGCGCAACGGGGTCGCCCTCCTCCACGAACGGGGCCGCACCAGGCTCGGGCGCCCGGTAGAAGGTGCCGACCATCGGCGCCTCGATCCGGATCACGCCCGGAGTCGCCGGCACGATCGGCGTCTCGGCGGGCTCCTCGGAGACCGAGGGCGCGAGCGGCGACGCGATCTCCGGGGCGCGTTCCTCGGTGCGGCGGACGGTAACCCGCGTGCCTGCGTCCTCGATCGTCACCTCGGCGACGCCCGACTCCTGGACGATCCGGACGATCTCGCGGATCCGCTCCGAGCGTGCGTGGTCGGCACCCGTCGCCGCTTCGTCGCCCCGGTCTGCCCGCCCCCGGATCGTGCGCAGGAGGGGCTTCGCCTCCTCGCCGAAGAGCGCCAGCAGGAGCAGCTCCTCCTCGCTCGCGGCGAGCCCTTCTGCGTCCTCGCGCAGCTCGTCGAGATCGGGAGCGGATTCCACCTCGGCTCCGTCGGACATCAGCTCGACCGCGCGCCGGACGGCCGGGTCGATCGGTGCAGGCGGCGTGCCGTAGCGGCCGAGCAGGAGCGCCCGCAGCTCGTCGACGACGGTCGTGTACCGGCTCGCCGAGAGGACGTGCAAGAGCGCCTGGGAGGCCAGGATCTGCCCGATCGGCGCGGCGAGCGGCGGCCAGCCGGCCTCCTCGCGAATCTTCTCCAGCTCCGCGAGCACCTCGTCGATCCGGTCGCCGGCCGCGTTCGCGCGCAGGTGCACGTCGAGAGCGGCGACGAGGCCGGCCGGCAGGCGGTGCTGGGCTGCTCGGGTCGCCACTCGCGGCGCCAGCGGCGTCACGGGCTCGTCGCCGATGTGCTCGTCGATCAGGTCGGAGGCCTCCCAGAGCGCCTCGGTCTGGACGCCCGTCTGGAAGCCGAGCCCCTCCAGCGCCTCGCTGAGGGCTTCGCCGGAGACGCGGTGGAGCGTCAGCGCGACCGGGAAGACCGCGCACGCGATCAGGTCGGCGCCTGCCCCCGCGGCCTCGAGCGCCGACGCCAGCGCGTTGCCGGCGGCGCCCTGGCAGTAGAGACCGACAGGCAGTCCGCTCGCCTCACGCACGGCCGTCACAAGCTCTCGCGCACGCGCGGGCGTCAGCGAGCCGGATGGATCGTGGAGGAGGACGCGCGCCGCGCCGAGCTCGGGAAGTCGCTGCGCCTGCTCGACGAGCGCGTCGGTGTCGCCGGTGCGGCCGGGGCTGTAGACGAGCCCGGCGTCGAACTCGCGGTCGGCGCCGGTGATCGCCTCGGCCGCCTCGCGCAGGTTCGAGACGTCGTTCAGGGGGTCGTGCAGGCGGAAGACGTCGATCCCGCTCTCCGCCGCGGAGGCAACGAAGCGCCGCGCGAAGTCTCCTCCGACCGGGCGCGAGCCGACGAGGAACCGGCCACGCAGCGCGAGCGCGAGCGGCGTCTCCGTCCGCTGCTTCAGCGCCCGGATCCGTTCCCAGGGGCTCTCGACGCCGCGCCGTACGGCCGTGTCGAAGCAACCGCCGCCGGAAACCTCCAGGTAGGCGAAACCGGCCCTGTCGAGGATCTCGGCGAGCCGCAGCTGCTCGGCGGTCGGCAGCCGCCCAGCGAGCGGTTCCTGGCCGAGCAGGCGAATGGTCGTATCGACGAGACCCGGCATCGGAGGGACCCTATCGTCGCTCAGAGCTCGAGCGTCTGGGTCGCCCGGAAGCGCTCCAGGAACCGCCGGTCGTGCGTGACGAGCAGGACCGTGCCCTGGAAGCTCTCCAGGGCGGACTCGAGCTCTTCGATCGCCGGCAGGTCGAGGTGGTTCGTCGGCTCGTCGAGGACGAGCGTGTTCACGCCACGCGCCATCAGCAGCGCGAGCGAGGCCCGGCTGCGCTCGCCCGGCGAGAGCGAGCTTCCCGGCCGCAGGACGTGGTCGGCGCGGAGGTCGAACTTCGCCAGCAGCGTCCGCGCCTCGCCCGGTGGGAGGCCCGCAGCTCGGGTGAACAGGTCGAGCAGCGGCTCGTCCGCCGCGAACGGCCCGGCTCCCTGCGGCAACTCCCCGAGCACGACGCCCGAGCCGACCGCTCGGGCGCCCGCAGCGAGCGGCACGCGCCCGAGCAGCGCCTGCAGCAGCGTCGTCTTGCCGGCGCCGTTGCGTCCGAGGATCGCGACCCGGTCGCCGACCCGCACCTCGAGGTCGACTGGCCCGAGCCGGAAGGCACTTCGCTCCACGACCGCACCGTCGAGCCGGGCGACGACGTCGCCGCTACGGCGGCCGGGAACGAGCGAGAGCCGCAGCTGCCAGGGTTCCCAGGGCTTCTCGACGACTTCGAGGCGCTCGACCTTCTTCTCGAAGGCCTTCTTGACGTCCTTCGACTTCTTCTTCTTGCGCCCCTGGCCGTAGCCGCGCTCCTCCCACTGCTGCATGCGCCGGCCCTGCTCCTCGATCCGCCGCCGCTCGTCCGTGTAGTCGTCGTAGCGCTCGTAGTGGCGCTCGCGCGCGCGCGTTCGAGCCTGTTCGTACTCCGTCCAGCCGCCGGCGAACTCCCGAGCGCGATGCGCGTCGCGGTCGAGCTCGACGATCCGCGTCACCGTGCGGTCGAGGAACGCCCGGTCGTGGGAGACGACGACGAGCCCGCCCGCGAGCGAGTCGAGGTGGCTCTCGAGGACGTCGAGCCCGGCGAAGTCGAGGTTGTTCGTCGGCTCGTCGAGGAGGAGCACGTCGAAGCGGGCGAGGAGCGTGGCCGCGAGGGCCGTGCGCGCACCCTCCCCTCCCGAGAGGTGCTCGACCGGGAGGCGGAGCCGGTTCGCCGGCAGCCCGAGCCCCGCAGTGACGCTGCCTGCGCGCGCCCCGAAGTCGTCGCCACCGAGCGCCAGGAACCGCTCGAGCGCCTCGCCGTACTCCTCTGCGGCCCCGGGCTCGTCCTCCAGCCGGCGTGCGAGCGCGTCGAGCTCCCGCTCCGCCGTGGCAACACCGGTTCTCCGGGCCAGGTAGGCGAGGAGCGTCTCACCCGGCCGGGCGTCCGGCTCCTGCGGCAGATAGCCGACGGTCAGGCCGGGCGGGGTACGCGCGACCGCTCCCGAGTCGGGCGGCTCCAGGCCGGCGAGCACGCGCAGCAGAGTCGACTTGCCGCTGCCGTTGGCCCCGACGACGCCGATCCGGCTCTCGGGTGTGACCGTGAGCGAGACGCCGTCGAGGACGAGCGACGGACCGAAGCCCTTCGTGACCTTGCGCGCGGCGAGCGTGCCGAGCGGGCGCTGCATGCGGAGACCACCTCCTGACCGAGGGACGAGAGCCGGTGGGTGTTCGGTCAGCGGCGCCGCATAGCGTGGAGCAACGCTCCGCGGCGAAGTCTAGATCGGAACGTTCGGAAAGACGCTCGGGATCGTCTTCGGCGGCGTCCCGATCACGATCGCGATCTCGGTGTGATCCTTGAGCAGAATCTGGCGCGGATCGCCGGTGTTCTGCTTGCCGTTGACGTAGATCGCGATGTGGTCGGGCTTGCAGAAGCCGCCGACGCACTGCCGGTCGAGCCGCACGCCCCACTCCGTGAAGAACTGGCCGAGACGATTCGGGGTCGGCGACGAGGTCTCGGTGTGCAGTAACCCGAGATGGGCATGCGTGTGCAGCGGGGAGATGCACGGGTTCTTGCAGTTCTGGATGCCGCCATAGGCGAGCGAGCCGTCCGGCAGCGGGCCGCTGTGCACGCCCGGGTCGTGGATGTTGATCCCGATCCCCGCCGGGATCTCGATCGGCTTCGCGTTCACGAAGATGTCGAGATGGCTATGGACGTGAAAGGTCAGGTGCTCGAAATGCTCCGGCTTGAGACCCGCCATCCGGGTGCGCTTCATCGGGTCGCCGGGCGCCCGCCACGGCGGCGCGCCGGTCTTCGGCGTCGGCGCGGGAGCGATCGCCACGGCTCCCGCGATCGCCAGCAGCAGGAGCTTGATCATGCGCGGGAGATGTAGCGACCCTCACGCGGGTCGACCTTGATCCGGTCGCCCACGTTCACGAACAGCGGCACCTGGACGACGGCGCCGGTCTCGAGCGTCGCCGGCTTCGTCACGTTCGAGACGGTATCCCCGCGGATGCCCGGCTCGGTCTCGGTGACTCCGAGCTCGACCGAGGACGGCATCTGCAGCCCGGCCGGCCTGCCGTCGACGGCCAGCATCGGCACCGAGCTCGACGGCTGCAGGTACTGGAGCTCGTCGGCGACCGAGGCGCGCGGCAGGGTGATCTGCTCGTAGTTCTCCTCGTCCATGAAGACGACCTCGTCGCCCGAGTCGTACAGGTACTGGACGTTCTTGACCTCGGTGTGGACGCGGGTGAACTTCTCGCCCGCGCGGAAGGTGCGGTCGACCACGGAACCTGAGCCGAGGTTCTTGAGCTTCGTGCGGACGAACGCGCCGCCCTTGCCCGGCTTCACATGCTGGAACTCGACGATCCGCCACGTGTCGCCGTCGACCTCGACGTGCATGCCGTTCTTGAACTGGTTCGTGTTGACCGTCTCGGCCATGAAGCCAGCCTAGCCGACGGTCACGAGCGTTTTCGGGAAGCTCGTCAGCACCTCGAGGCCCGTGTCGTGGACGATCGCGAGATCCTCGATCCGGATGCCGCCGAGGCCGGGCTGGTAGATGCCCGGCTCGATCGTGACCACGTTCCCGCCCTGGAGGACGTCGGCCGATTCCTGGTTCAGGAACGGCGCTTCGTGCACCTCCAGGCCGACGCCGTGGCCGAGCCCGTGGCCAAACGCGTCGCCGAATCCCTCCAGCTCGATCATGTTCCGTGCGACCCTGTCGACGTCGATCCCCTTCGCGCCCGCGACGGTCGCGGCCAGTGCGGCCTCCTGGGCGCGCAGGCAGACCTCGTAGCCGCGCGCCAGCTCCTCGGACAGCTCGCCGGTGGCAAAGGTGCGCGTGCAATCCGAGTAGTAACCGCCGATCTGGCAGCCGGTGTCGACGACGACAGTCGTGCCGGCCGGGATGGGGATCTCGCCGGCCTTGGCGTGCGGGAGCGCTCCGTTCGGGCCGGCGCCGATTGCGAACTCGAAGGCCAGGTTCTCGGCGCCGAGCTCGCGGTACCGAGTCTCGATCGCGCTCGCGAGGTCGCGCTCGCTGCGCCCGACGAAGGGCTGCTCGGCGAGCCAGGAGTAGACATCGTTGGTGATCGCAGCCGCCCGGCGAATCGCGGCGAGCTCGCCGTCGTCCTTGACCGCGCGTTGCACCTCCACGATCCCGGTCGTCGGAGTGAGCTCCAGGCCTCCGTCCGCAAGGATCTGCCAGCGCCGGTAGGTGAGATCCGCGGCCTCGAAGGCGATCGAACCGGAGAGGAGCTCCGGCAGCGTGGCGTAGAGGTTGCGGCGCGTCTGCTCGAACTCGACGCCCTCGACCTGGCTCGCGGCCTCCGCGTAGCGGAAGTCGGTGAAGAGGCGCGTCCGGTCGGGGTCGACAAGGAGAGCCGCGTTCGAGCTCTTGAAGCCCGTCAGGTAGCGGACGTTGAACGGATTCGAGACGAGCAGCGGCTGGTCGACTCGCTGCTGGAGCTGCTCCAGCCGGCTCATTTCCTACCCGCCAGGAACTCGAGGGCTTCGCGGTAGCCCTCAGGCCCCTTCCCGACGATCCGCTTCGTCGCGAGGTCAGAGATCACCGAGACGCGGCGCCATTCCTCGCGCTTGTCGACGTCCGAGAGATGCACCTCCACGACCGGCACGGTAATCAGCTCGACCGCGTCGTGGAGCGCCCAGCTGTAGTGCGTCCACGCGGCCGGGTTGAGGACGACCCCGTCGACGTCGTCGAGGACGGCGTGCAGCCAGCCGATGTACTCGGCCTCGTCGTTCGTCTGGCGGCAGCGCACGGTGACGCCCAGCTCCGTGCCCCAGCCGTAGATGCGGGTCTCGAGCTCCGGGAGCGAGAGGCCGCCGTAGAGCTCGGGGTCGCGGCGTCCGAGGACGTCGAGGTTGACGCCGTTCAGGACGTCCACGCGCATCGCTCGACTCTAACCGGCGATCAGCGAGTCGAGTGCCGCGCGCACGTCGGCTTCGGGGATCTCCACTCCGTGGCGCGGTCGCCCAGGTGCATCGAGCAGGACGAGCCTCGGCGAGCCTTGCTTCCCCTTCTTGTCACGGCGGAGCGCGGCCCAGGCGCGCTCACGGTCGGCGCGGACGGGCTTCGGAGAAAGCAGCTCGTCCACGACGGCCGTGTCGAGCCCGGAGAGGCGCAGTGCGGCGAGCAGACCGAGAGCGACGGCGTCTCCGTGCGAGACCGCGTAGTCGGAGCCGGCCTCGAGTGCGTGGGCGAACGTGTGGCCGAGGTTGAGGATCGCGCGCTCGCCCTGCTCGTAGGGGTCGCGGATGCAAACCGCGGCCTTGAAGGCGGCGCAGCGGCGGACGAGCTCCGGGTCGGGCAACTCCCACAGGGGTTCGCCTGCGAGCAGCCCGGTCTTGACGACCTCGCCCATCCCGGCGCGCCGCTCGCGTTCGGGAAGCGTCTGGAGCAGCGCGGGATCGATCACCGTCCGCGCGGGCCAATGAAAGGCGCCGACGAGGTTCTTGCCGCCGGGGAGGTCGATGCCGGTCTTGCCGCCGATCGCCGCGTCGACCTGGCCGACGAGCGTCGTCGGCACTGCGACCCAGTCCACGCCGCGGAGGTAGGACGCGGCCGCGAAGCCCGCGACGTCGGTGGTGCAGCCGCCGCCGAGCGCGACGAGCGTGCCCGAGCGGTCGAGCGTCAGCTCCTCCCAAAGGCGCTCGGCGACCGCGAGCCGCTTCGCCTCCTCGCCGATCGGGATCGAGTGGGTCGTCGCAACGCGCGCTCCGAGTGCGAGCTGGGCCTGCGCGCCGTAGATGCCGCCGACGTGCGCGTCGGAGACGAGCGCGACGGCTTCCTCGCCGGGAACGAGCTCGCCGAGCCTGTCGAGCGAGCCGGTCTCGACGTGGATCCCGGCGGCTGCGAGCACCACGTCGTCCGCGTCCGTCGCCACGGCATCGGCGAGCTCACGGTAGAGCGGCAAGCGCTCCTCGTACAGGCGGAGGAAGGAGTCGCGGTCTCTTGCCAGCGGGCGGTCACTGCCGGAGACCCGCTCCCAGCAGGTCTCGCCATCGGTGTCGATCCAGACGGTCAGCGCGCTCCTTTCGAGCTCGGCGCGAGTCTCCGGAGTGGTCACCGCGCCGCCCCCGAGCGCGACGACTCCCTCGGCTGCAAGCAACGTCGTGACGACCTCGCGCTCGCGCGCGCGGAACGCGACCTCTCCGTCTCCGTCGAAGAGCTCCCGGATCGATCGGCCCGCCTGCCGCTCGAGCGAGGCATCTGTGTCGCTCGCGGGGAGAGCGAGCCGCTCGCCGACCTCGCGGGCGATCGTGGTCTTGCCCGCGCCCATGAAGCCGATCAGGGCGATCGGCCGTCTCAGCGAGACTGCCAGCCGATCCGCTCCAGGTAGGCCTTGTGAGCTGCCGTGAAGTCGGCGAGTGCGTCGCCGCCGAACTTGTCCCGAGCCGCCGCCGCGAGCTCGAAGGCAACCGCGGCCTCAGCCACCACGGCGAGCGCCTCCACCGCCGCGGTGTCGCTGCGCTCGACGAGCGCCTCGGCGGCCTCGCCGGTCTCGAGATCGATGGAGCGGAGCGGGCGCATCAGCGTCGGCAACGGCTTCATCGCGGCGCGGACGACGATCTGCTCGCCGTTCGAGACACCCGCCTCGATGCCGCCCGCCCGATTCGTCTCCCGGCGCAGACCGGGCAGGATCTCGTCGTGGGCCTCGGAGCCGCGGCGGTCGGCGAGCGCGAAGCCGTCGCCGATCTCGACGCCCTTGACCGCCTGGATCCCCATCAGCGCGGCCGCGAGGCGCCCGTCGAGGCGCTCCTCCTTCGTCGCGTAGGAGCCGAGGCCGGGCGGCGCGCCGCTCGCGACCACCTCGACGACTCCACCGACCGTGTCCCTGTCCTTGCGAGCCGCGTCGACGCGTTCCTCGAGGTCCTCGGTCAGCACGCGGCCCGCCACTTCGATGCCGATCTCGTGGAGGAGCGCCTTGGCGACCGCGCCGGCCGCGACCGCCACGGCCGTGTGCCGGGCGCTCGCGCGCTCGAGCGCGTCACGGACATCCGCGAGCCCGAACTTCAGCGCGCCGGCGAGGTCGGCGTGGCCCGGGCGCGGCAGAGTCACCGCCTTCGTCCCCTTGCCGGAGGGCTCTCCTTCAGGCGGCCACGGGCTCATCCCCCACGCCCAGTTTTCGTGGTCGCGGTTGCGGACGACGAGCGCGAGCGGCGTGCCGAGGGTGCGACCGTGCCGCAGGCCGGCGAGCACTTCGACCTCGTCGGTCTCGATCTGCTGGCGTGGGCTGCGCCCGTAGCCCTGCTGGCGGCGGCGGAGGTCGGCGTCGATCGCCGCCTTGTCGAGGAGCAGGCCGGCGGGCAGACCCGTCACGATCGCGACGAGCGCGGGCCCATGCGACTCTCCCGCAGTCGTCAGCCTCAGCATCACGAAGCAAGCCTATTCAGCGGGCCAGAAAGGCGAGGAGATTCCACGCTCTCGTCACACTTCCGGCGCAGCTTGTGTCCGCGGCGGACACGGCCGGGGTCAGACCCCGGTCGTGTCCCCTTCGGTCAGGTGGTGGGTCGAGGGAGGGCGGCGCGCATCACGTCGACCGGAGCGGGCATTCCCGTCCAGCGCTCGAACGACGCGGCTCCTTGGCGCACGAGCGCCTCGAACCCGTCGATCACGACGCACCCGGCCTCGCGGGCTGCCTTGACCAGTGCTGTCGGCCGGCCGTCGGCCCGGTACGCGAGATCGACGACAGTCTGGCCCGCCGCGGGGTCGACGAGCAAGTCGTCCTTCACAGGCGTGGCGTTGACGACCAGGTCGCAATCGGACGCGTCCGGTGGCCAGTCCCCGCTCCGCGAGAAGAGGCGCACCTCGCCGGCCAGCGCCGGCAGCAGCGCCCGCGCCGCGCCGCCCGCTCCGATCAGGCAGACCCGCTCCGCGGAGAGTCCCCGCACGATCTCCTGGTCGGTGTTGAAGCCGACGACGGCATCGTCCTCGACGACGAGCGTGTTAACCGCCTCACCCTCCGCCTCGCGACAGAGCGCCGCCGCCGCCTCCTTGTAGGGAACGGTCACGTTGGCGCCCGCGAAACCGAGCGCCACCAGCCCCTCGATCGCCCGCGGCAACGCGCCGTCGAGCACCGGCAGCGGCAGGTAGACCCAGTCGAGCCCGCGCGCCGCGAACGCGGCGTTCTGCATCCGCGGCGAGAGCGACTCGGCGACCGGATTACCGATCAGCCCGACGAGCCGCGTCTCACCGGAGATCACGGGCCGATCCTCGGCCTGTGATCTTGTGGAGGGGTTGTGGGGGAACCGGGAGGTTCCTCCACAGCAGGTTGTAAGAAGGGGGCTCGTGGGGGAAACATGGTTTCCCCCACGGGAGCGATCCGCAGGCGAGCGACGATCACGGATGCGGCCCGTAGCCGTGCGAGGCGAGGTACGCCTGGAACGCGGCTGCGTCGGCTGTGAAGAAGTGGTGCCTCTTGTCCGGCTTGGCCACGAAGTAGAGGTAGTCGACGTTCGCCGGGTGCGCGGCGGCCTTCATCGACGGGAGCCCGGGGTTTGAGATCGGGCCCGGTGGCAGGCCGCGGTGGATCCGCGTGTTGTACGGAGTCGGATCGCGCAGCTCGGACGCGGTGAGCGAACGCGTGCCGGGCACGTTCAGCGCGTAGCGGATCGTCGAGTCGATCGCGAGCGGCATCCGCCCGTGCAGCCGGTTGTAGATCACCGCGGCGATCAGCGGCCGCTCGGAGTCGACGACGGCCTCCTTCTCGATCATCGAGGCGATGATCAGGACGTCGTACTCGGTCAGGTTCTTCGCCTTCGCGAACTTCAGGCCGATCGAGCCCCACGCCTGCCTGAACGCTGTCAGCTGCTTTCGGATCAGCACCGGGGCCGTGTCGTGCTCGAAGAGGTCGTAGGTGGACGGGAAGAGGAAGCCTTCGAGCGTGCGCGCTTTCTTGTCCAGCGCGTACTTGGCCGGCAGGAGCGAATTCGAGGTCGCGTCGAGGTAGTCCGACGAGGCGAGCAGCGGGTGGATCTTCCGCTTCACCTGCGCGATCTCGTCGACGACCTGGATCCGGTCGGCCATCGCCGCGCGCGTGAAGCCCTCCGGGAAGACGATCTTGTAGGTCGCGAGGACGGGAACGCTGCCCTGCGTCGCTCCGCTGCCCTTCTTCACCTTGTCGATCGCCGCCGTCGCCGCCCAGACGCCGATGGCGACCAGCACGGTGGCCGCGATCAGCGCTCCGAAGCGGCGGCGCAGGATCTGGGATCGCGTGGGTCGGGGCATCAAAGACGCTCCAGGTAGCCCGCGAGAAGGTGTGCCGCCGCCCGGGCGTCCTCGGGCGCGGAACCGCCCTGTTCGGCGAGGTCGGTCGTGAAGCGCTCGTCGTAGAGCTCGACCGGCACCTCGATCGCCTCGCGCAGCGTCTCGACGAACCGCTCGGTCTCCGCCGCCTGCTCACCCCGCTCGCCGCGCAGCGTCAGCGGCAGGCCGACGACGACTCGCTCCGGCTCCTCGGCGGCGACGAGCTCACGCAACCGCTCGAGGCCCGCCTCGGTGCCGACGCGCTCGATGACGCCGAGCGGCCGCGCCACCGTGCCGGTCGGGTCGGACACCGCCACTCCCGTCCGAGCCGAGCCGTAGTCGAGCGCCATCACCTTCACGCGAGGCTGGCGACGATCGCCTGCCTGCCCGTCTCCAGCGCCTCCCGCAGCTTCCCGGGATCGCGGCCGCCGGCCTCGCCGAGCGTCGGCCGGCCGCCACCGCCGCCACCAACCTTCGCCGCCGCTACCCGCACCGCCGCGCCCGCGTCGGCGCCGCGCTCGACGAGCTTGGGGTCGATGTTGAAGACGAGGAAGACGCGCCCGTCGTCGCTCGAGCCGACCAGCACCGCCGCCGCGCGCTCCTGCCGCCGGATGCGGTCGGAGAGGTCGCGCAGCTCGCCGCCGCCCCCACCGGTCGTCTCGACGAGCAGGATCACGTCGTCGCCCGCCTCCTCGCGCAGGACGATCTCGAACTCCGTCGCCGCCTCCAGCTTCGGCTTGCGCGCCTCCTTCCGCAGCCGCTCGAGCTCGCCGCGCAGCTCGTCGACCTCCCGCGAGCGGCTGTGCAGGAGCGCGAACGCCTCACCCGAGGTGACGGCTTCGATCCGCCGCACGCCCGCGCCGACGGAGCTCTCCGAGAGGATCTCGAACGGCCCGATCTCCGCGGTCGCGCGGACGTGCGTGCCGCCGCAGAGCTCGCGCGAGAAGCCGTCGACCTCGACCACGCGCACCTCGTCGCCGTATTTCTCGCCGAAGAGCATCATCGCGCCGAGCTTCCGTGCCTCCTCGATCGGAGTCACAAACGTGCGTACCGGCAGGTTCTCGAAGACCTTCTCGTTGACGACCCGCTCGACCGACTCGCGCTCCTCCGGGCTCAGCGCCTGCCCGTGCGTGAAGTCGAAGCGCAGCTTGTCCGGGCGCACGGCCGAGCCCGCCTGGCGCACGTGGTCGCCGAGCACCTGCTGGAGCGCCTTGTGGAGCAGATGGGTCGCCGTGTGGTTCGCCATCGTCGGGAAGCGCACCGGCCACGGCACGACCGCCCGCACCCGGTCGCCGGCCGCGAAGCCCTCGCCGCGGAAGGTCAGCACCTGATCGTCGTCGAGCCGCGCCGCATGCACAAGCTCAGCGCGCGCCCCGGTCGCCTCGTTCTCGATGAAGCCTACGTCTGAGATCTGGCCGCCGCCCTCGGGGTAGAACGGCGACTCGTAGAGCTTCGCCTGGAAGAGCCCGTCCTCGAGTGGCTCGAGCGCGGCGATCGCCGTCAGCACCTCGGTCTTCTCATAGCCGACGAAGTCGGTCTTCGGCCCGCTGACCTTGACGGGCAGCTCGGCGGCCGACCGCCGCGAGCGCTCGCGCTGCTCCTCCATCAGCCGCGTGAACTCGTCCTCGTCGACTGGAAGGCCGCGCTCGCGCGCGAGCTCACGCGTCAACTCGAGCGGAAAGCCGTAGGTGTCGTGGAGCTTGAACGCGTCATCGCCCGAGATCCCATCGCCGTGCGCGACCTCCTCGAAGAGCTTCATGCCGCGGACGAGCGTCTCCGAGAAGCGCTCCTCCTCCGCGGCGAGCACGCGGCCGATCTCCTCGTCCCGAAGCTCGGGGTAGGCGGCGCCGAACTGCTCGACGACGATCTCGGAGACCCGGTGCACGTCCTCGAGCCCGATCCGGCGGCCGTGCTGGATGGCGCGGCGAATCACCCGGCGCAGCACGTACCCGCGGCCCTCGTTGGAGGGCGTGACCCCGTCCGCGACGAGGAACGTCATCGCGCGGCCGTGATCGGCGAGCACGCGGTGCGCCTTCGTCGCTTCGGGCGAGGAGTCCCAGCGCGTGCCGCTCTCTGCGGCGATCCAGTCCATGATCGCCTGGTAGCCGTCGGTCTCGTAGACCGAGATGACGCCCTGCAGGATCGAGGCCGTCCGCTCGAGCCCCATCCCCGTGTCGATGTTCTGTGCCGGGAGCGGCGTCAACGAGCCGTCCGGATGCTGCTCGAACTCCATGAAGACCAGGTTCCAGAACTCGAGGAAGCGCTCGCAGGAGCAACCCGGCGCGCAGTTGGGACGGCCGCAGCCGATCTCGACGCCGCGGTCGTAGTACATCTCCGAGTCCGGCCCGCACGGCCCCGGCCCCCCGACCGACCAGAAGTTCTCCGAGGCCGGCAGCCGGACGATGCGCTCGGGAGGCATGCCTTTTCGGTCCCAGGCGGCGACGGCGACCTCGTCCTCGCCGAGTTTCAGCTCCGGGTCGCCCGCGAAGACGGTGACCCAGAAGCGGTCGAAGTCGATCTTCAGGTGCTCGAAGACGAACTCCCATGCGAGGTCGACCGCGCCGTCCTTGAAGTACTGGCCGAACGAGAAGTTGCCGAGCATCTCGAAGAACGTGAGGTGGTAGCCGTCGAGCCCGACCTCGTCGATGTCCTGGGTGCGAAAGCACTTCTGCGAGGTCGTCGTCAGCGGCGCGAGCGGCTGCTCGCGACCGAGGAAGTACGGCATCTGCGGCTGCATCCCCGCGGTCGTCAGCAGCGTCGAGCGGTCATCCGCGCGCGGAATCAGCGGCCACGAGGGCAGCCGCTTGTGTCCCTTGGACTCGAAGAAGGACAGGTAGAGCTCCCGCAGCTCGGCGGTCGTCACCACGCTTCGATTGTAGGTGTGCCAACTGTGTGACAACTCGCCCCACGAGGTGGTGTGAGGGACAGGCCTACACACCAGGCCTGTCCCTCGGCCCTGCGCGCCCAAGTTGTGTCGAGCCCGTTCTTAAGGCGGTGCCCTCCGCGCTGAGGTGTGTTGAGTTCGCGGCTGCTCGCGGACGAGAGTCTGCTTCGACCACGAAGCCCGCCGTTAGGCGCGCTTCGCACTTTCAGCCGCGGGCTGCAGCCCGCTTAGGCTTGCGCTGCGTTTGGTCGTACGCGATCTCGTCGCGGACCTTCTCGAGGGAGCGGCGGATCAGCCGCGAGACGTGCATCTGCGAGATGCCGACCTGCTGCGCGATCTGCGACTGCGTCAGGCCCTCGAAGAAGCGAAGATGCAGGATCGCCCGCTCGCGCTCCTCGAGGACACGAAAGCCGGGAGCGAGCACGGCGCGATCCTCCGACACCTCGTACTGCCGCTCCTCGACGCCGATCGACTCGAGCGGATCGACCTCTTCGTCCTCTCCACCGCCGGACGCCGCCGAGAGCGAGAGGGACGTGTAGGCGCGGCCGCTCTCGAGCGCCTCGAGCACGTCCTCCTCGTCGACCCCGGCCGCTTCGGCGAGCTCGGTGATCGTCGGCGAGCGGCTGAACTGCACCGTCAGCTGCTCGACGAGGCGCGAGAGCTGGACGTTCAGCTCCTGCAGCCCTCGTGGGACGCGCACCGACCAGCCCTTGTCACGGAAGTGACGCTTGATCTCGCCGATGATGTTCGGCGTCGCGTAGGTAGTCAGCTCGACGCCGCGGTTGATGTCGAAGCGGTCGATCGCCTTGATCAGCCCGATCGCGCCGATCTGGACGAGATCGTCGAGCTGCTCGCCGCGGTACGAGTAGCGCCGCGCCAGTGAGCGGACGAGCGGCATGTGGTTCTCGATCAGGCGCTCGCGCGCGGCGAGGTCGCCGTCCTCGTGGTATCGGCGGAGGAGCTCCCGGTCGGGCTTGTCAGCCATCGACCTTCTTCGTGAGGCGGACCCAGCAGCCGTCCTCGTCGTCGATCACCTCGACGGAGTCGGAGACCGTGTCCAGAATCCGCTTCAGCCCGACGCGCTCCTCGCTATCGGCCGCAGCCAGCTCGGCGCGCAGCGGATCGCCCTCGAACGGCCCGACGCTGATCGCGAGCGCGCCCTCCTCGAGCTTCACGCCGACGGTGATCTCGCCCTTCGCGCGCGGCAGGAGGCCTTCGAGTGCCACCTGGACGTCCTCCAAATTCTCGAAGGTCAGGTTCAGCCGGACTGCGAGACCGCCCACGACGAGGTGCGCGACGTTGAAGAACTCGCGTCGATCCGGGAGGGTCAGCAAGATCTCGTCGCTCATGGCCTTTGGTGGTGAGGGACAGGGCAAGCCCCGTGCCTCGGTCGGGTGGTCGAACCGAGCGCGTTAATTGTCACTCGCCTCGCCGATCTCCTCGGCGAGGTCGTGCTCACGCCGGGCCGCTGCTTCCTTCGCGGCGTCGACTGCACCTCGCAAGTTGTGGTGGGCCTTCAGATCGGCGGCGCCGAACTTCGCGCCCGCCGCGAAGCCGGCGAGCTTCTGGACCGGCCGGCTGACGGCGCGACTCACCGTCCGCACTGCCGTATCCACGCTCGTGACCGCATCGACGGCGCTGTCCGTCATCTGATCCACCTTGTCCAACTGCTCGTTGACCCGGTCAACCGTTCCTCCCACTTTGGTGATGACCGGCAGGATCTCCTTCTCCGTTCTTCCAACAAACGTTGTCAGCCGGGAAAAAGTTGCGGCCAATCGCAGGAAGGCGTAACCGAGCCCGAGCCCGACCGCGATCAGGAAGATCGACAGAGCGAGGTCGGCGAGGTTCCCCCACGTGAATGCGAGCGTCATGGGCTGGGCATCTTAGGTGAGACCGGGAGCCCGCGGCCAAGCCGCCCTCCTTCCTCGTCGCGACCTCCGGCCTTGCCGTCGTCGCGACTACACCACGAGGCCGGCGCCGACGACGGCGTCACCCTCGTAGAGGACGGCCGTCTGCCCAGGGGCTACACCGTACGCGGGCTCCTCCAGGGCGAGGCGGAAGCCCTTGCTCGTCGCCGTGACGCGCGCCGGGAGCGCGGACGAGCCGTGGCGGAGCTTTGCGTGCACGCGATCCGCGTCGACGTAGAGACGGCCTGTCGCCTCCACCTCGCGGCCGGCGAGCGACTCGCGCGGACCGACGACGACCGTGTTCGTCCGCGCGTCACTGCGGAGCGCGAACAGCGGCGTCGCGGCCGAGATGCCGATCCCGCGGCGCTGGCCCGGGGTGAAGCGCCAGTGGCCATGATGCTCGCCGAGCTTCGCGCCCGCCTCGTCCACGATCGCGCCGGACTTGGGCTCGAGCCCGCGCCGCTCGAGGAACGAGCGGTAGTCGTCTCCGGCGAGGAAGCACGCCTCCTGGCTCTCGGCGCGGCCCGCGACTGCGAGGCCGGCTCGCTCTGCGTCGGCACGAGTCTCCGCCTTCGTCTGCTCGCCGAGCGGGAACCAGAGCCGGTCGAGCTTGCGCGGGTCGGTCGTCGCCAGCATGTAGGACTGATCCTTGGCCGCGTCTGCGCCGCGGCCTAGAAGTACGCGGCCCTTGTGGTGAACAATTCGAGCGTAATGTCCCGTGGCTAGCCGCTCCGCGCCCGCCCGCCGCGCGAACGCCAGCAGCTGCGCGAAGCGGAAGGACCCGTTGCAGCGCGTGCACGGATTCGGCGTCTCGCCGCGCGCATAGCCCTGGACGAACGGCTCGACGACTGCGCGCCGGAACTCCTCGCGGAGGTCGAGCGTCACGTGCGGCAGGCCGAGCGAGTGGCAGGTCTGCCGGGCCGCGATCACGGCCTCGGGCGAGCAGCAGGCGCGCTCGACGTCGGGCCCGTCCGGGTCGATCCAGAGGCGCAGCGTGACGCCGATCGCCTCCGGCCCGGCCCGGAGCAGCGCCACCGCCGAGTCGACACCGCCGCTCATCGCGACCGCGACCCGGCCGGCCGCGGGTCGGGCCCGAAACACCGGCCCGATCGCGTTCGCGAGCGCGTCGGCCGCAAGCGTCTCCCCTCCGACCGCCGCTGCCTCGAGCAGGCTCAGCCCGCGGAGGTCGGCTTCGATCCCCTCGGCGTCGGCGTCGACGATCCGCTCGCCGTCGAGCCGCAGCCGCACCAGCGCCCAGTCCGTCCCGCGCGCCGAATCTCCGATCAGCTCGACCACGAGCTCACCGTAGCGAAGGTGCGGGCGGGGCCCGAAAGCCCCGCCCGCGTAGCCCCATTCCGCCGGTTGCTCTACAGCCTGAAGAACCTGGACACGCCAGGTGGGTGCCTTGCGGCTTCGCGCGACGCGCTAGACCGACGCAGGCTCCCTCTTCATTGGTGTTGGTTCCAATTGGGCCATGGAGCTCGTACGGAATCGAGCACCGCGCCACTGTAGCGGGCTCAACCGCGGGCGAAGGCCCAGCGCACCCGCTGGATGCCCTGAAGCCCCAGCTCGCGGGCTAGGGCAGGCGTCAGATCGAACTCGCGATCGTTGCCGGAGGGACCGCGGTCGACGACTTCCGTGAGGACGGTCTTGCGACCGTAGGCGACGTAGAGCTTCGTCCCACAGGGGAGAACGGGGTGAGCGATCCCGAGCGTCCCCGGCGCGAGAAGCCCGCACGGCGATCTCGCGGGCAGGCCGCGCTCGACGCCTGCGAGGGCGCGGTACCAATCGCCGGACGCGGCAGCCGGCTGCGGCAGCGCCGATGGGGGCGCACCGGTCGCGCTGCGCTGGTGCGCTATGGCGAGCGCGGCGACGACTCCGAGCAGCGCCACGGCGGCGAGGCCGAGCTGCCGTTGTGCGAGCACGGGGCTCACCTGGGGCCTCCAAGGAGATCCGGGAACGACTCGCGGACGAACGAATCGAAGTCCAGGGGCAGTAGCCCGGCGCTGTCGGCGAAGTCGCGTAGGTAGAGGAAGAGGAAGCTCCATTCCTCGTCGCGGCCCGGGTCACGGCCGGCCACGGCTCGTGCGCGGCTCTGCAGCTCGAAAAGGTTCCACTGGACGGGAGTCGGCGGCTGCCAGTCCGGCTGAACCTGCACCGTCGGCAGCTGCAGTTCGGGCTGGGGCTCGGGTTTCGGCTCCGCCCTGACCGTCGGCAGCGGTGGCTCCGGCACGGGTTCGGGCGGCGGCGGAGGGACCACCACCGGCGGGCGCGGGGTCTCCCCGGGAGTCCGCAGGCCGGCCGGGCTCCCGACCCGGATCACCTCGTCCCTTCGCACCGGCGCCGGAGCCGCCACCGCCGGGGGCGAGGGCCAGTCGATCGTGAGCGCACCATCGGGCTTCGGGGCAGTCGTCCGGGGGCGCGCCTGCACGCGAGGCTTGTCGCCCGAGCCGTCCCGCATGGTCGCTACCTCCGCGACCACGACGAGGACAAAGGCCCCGGCCATCGTGAGGCCGATCTCGGCGGCGCCGAAATGAAGGCCGGCTGCGACCGCGGCGACGATCACGAGGAACGCGACCTCGAGGAGGAAGCGGGTGGTGCTGCGGCCGCGCATGCGCCTATTCTGGGCGCCGGCGCCGCCAGCGACGAGGCGGGCGCTCGGAAGGCTCGGGCTCCTCGGACGAAACCACGCTCGTCAGCGCCTCGCCAGCCTGCTCGGGCTCCGGCGGCGCCTGCTCCTCCTCCGGCACGAGGATCTCCCGCATGTCCCAGGAGGTGGCGGCCGCGGGCGGCTCGGGCTCCTCCTCAGGAAGGGGTGCGGTCCAGACGTGCACCACGCGTGAGCGCCAGGCAGCCCACTCGAGCAGACAGACGAGCAGCCAGGCGCCGCCCATGACGGCGACCACGATCCAGGCGCGCAGGTCGGCGAGGCCGAGGCCCACCGCCAGCAGGATCAGGAAGGCCGCTTCGGCAGCGAACCGCGGCGAGAAGGCCTCGGGCATGGCCCGGAATTACGAGGCGGGCGGCGGCGTGCCCGCTTCTTCGTCCCCGCTCGGCTCGCTCGCGGCGGGCTCCTTCTTCGGCGCCGGCTTCTGACCTCCGGCGACCGCCGCGGCCGGCGGCGGCGGGGTGACCGGCGGCGCCTTCGGCGGGGGCTGGGTCGTGTGTGCGGCGGCGGGCTGCGAGCGCTCGGCGTCGCCGATGATCGCGTCGACGACCTTGCGCATCTCCTCCGCTGCGAGACCGGCGGCTCCGAGCAGCTGCTCCGCGCCTTCCTGGGCACGATGGATCGTGACGCCGGCCTGCGCGCGCGCCCACTCGAGCGTCTGCTCGACCTCGGCGCGGGCGGCGTTCGTCAGCTCGGTCGCCTGGTGGCGCGCCTGCTCGAGCAGCCGCGCGCTCCTGGCCTCGGCCTCACGTAGCTCCTGGTTCGCCTGGCGCTCGGCGTTCGAGAGCACCTCGCGTGCCTCGGCCTTCGCCTGGTTGACGATGTCGGAGCGCTGGCGGTCGCTCTCCTGGCGGAAGCGGTCGACCTCGCCCTCGCGGCTCTGCATCTCGTGCTGCTTGCGCCGGATCTCTTCCTCGGCGCGCGCCAGCTGGACGGCGGCTGCGTTCTGCGCGTCGCGCTCGAGCTGGTCGGCGAACTCGGCGGCGGTGCGGATCAGGTGCAGCGCGTCCATGCGGATGGCGTGTGCGGTCGGCTCGACACGGGCGGAGCCGCCCGCGGCCTGGAGCACTCGCAGCTGCGCCTGAATCTGCAGCGCATGGCGGCGGAAGGCGTCGAATGCCTCTCGGACTCCCGCCTGGTCGTAGCCGTCGCCGGCGACGGGGAGGTCCTCGATGCGCGGCAGCGAGGTGAGCGTCGCCGCCTGCGGGACTGATTCGGGCTGCTGTTCGGACATCTCGTGCCTCTCTTCCCTCAGCTGAGTATCGCGACCGTCTTGGATTCGATCCTACTGCGGCTTGACCTTCGGCGGAACCAGCTGGATTCCCGCCTCCTTCAGTACTTTGGCTGGCATCGAGGACGGTGCGCCGGTGAGCGGGTCCGAGCCACTCGCGGTCTTGGGGAACGCGATTACCTCTCGAATATTGACCTCTCCGGCGATCAACGCGACGAAGCGCTCGATCCCCAGCGCGAACCCTCCCATCGGCGGTGCGCCCATCTTGAGCGCCTCCAGAAACCAACCGAACTTCGTCTCCTGCTCCGTCGCGCTCATTCCCATCGCTCGGAAGACGGCCTCCTGGATGTCACTCCGATGAATGCGGATCGAACCCGAGCCGAGCTCCCAGCCATTCCAGATCAGGTCGTAGTGCTGGCTGAGCGCTCCACCCGGATCGCTCTCGATCAGGTCCTCGTGCCCGGGGATTGCGCCCGTGAACGGGTGGTGCACGAACGTCCAGAGACCGGATTCTTCGTCCGGGAGGAAGAGGGGGAAGTCGATCACCCAGGACAGCGAATCGGTGCTGCCCTCGACCAGTCCGAGCTCGCGCCCCAGGTGAGACCGGAGAGCACCGAGCACCCGTTCCACGTTTGTCGTCGCATCGGCGGCGAAGAGGACGGTCGAGCCCGGGTCGGCCTTCACCGCAGCAAGCTCCTGCGGCGACAAGAACTTCGCGATCGGCGAGCGAACTTCCCCGTCCGCGCCGAAGACGAGGTAGGCGAGCCCTTTCGCCCCCCAACCCTTTGCGAATTCTTCGAACCGAGACAGCTCGGCGCGCGAGAGCTCTTGCGGCACGACGAGAAAGCGAACGGTCTCCGCGTTCGCGAAAACGCCAAACTGCGAGCCGCGTGTGATCTCGGTTGCGTCCCGAATCTCGAGCCCGAAACGCAGATCGGGCTTGTCCGAGCCGTAGCGAAGCATCGCGTCCGCGTACGCGAGCCGCGGGAACGGCGTCGTCGGCGCCTCGCGACCTGCTGCGACGAACGAGTCGACGACGACCTTTTCCAGAACGGCGAGCACGTCGTCACGCGTCGGGAAAGCAAGTTCGAGGTCGAGCTGCCTGAACTCGAATTGGCGGTCGGCGCGAAGGTCCTCGTCTCGCCAGCACGTCGCGATCTGGTAGTAGCGGTCGAAGCCGCTGACCATGAATAGCTGCTTGTAGAGCTGTGGTGACTGCGCCAGCGCGAAGAACGTGCCGGGCTGGAGACGGACGGGAACGAGGAAGTCCCGCGCGCCCTCTGGGGTCCCACGCGTGAGGCTCGGGGTCCAGATGTCGATGAAGCCCTGCTCTTCCATGGAGCGCCGGATCGCGCTGACGACAGCCGCGGAGAGCCGAAGGTTCCTCTGCATCGCGCCGCGGCGCAGGTCGAGGTAGCGGTAGCGCAGGCGCAGCGTCTCCTCGATGTTCTCTTCGTCGATCTGGAACGGCAGCGTCTCCGAGCGCGAGACGACCTCGAGCTCGTCCACCTGCAGCTCTACCTCGCCGGTCGACAGGTCGGCGTTGACGGCTTCGGGCGCCCGGCGAACGAGCTCGCCCACCACGCGCAGTACGAACTCGTTGCGGACGGCGTGGGCAACGTCGGCGGCTCCTGCGGCGCGTTCGGGGTTGACGACCAGCTGCACGATGCCGGTGTGGTCGCGCAGGTCGACGAAGACGAGCCCGCCGTGGTCGCGGCGGCGAGCGGCCCAGCCGGAGAGCGTCACCCTCTGGCCCACGTGCTCGGCGCGGGGCTCGCCGCACATCAGGTCGCGCCACTTCACGGCTTCTCTCCCGGCTCGACGATCCGCTTGGCGCGCAGGCGGCGCGCCTGGGTGAGCTGGCCCTTGCGTGAGCGCCCCGCATAGTCGGTGTCGGCGCGGACTCCGTTGCGGCGCAGCTCCATCATCGCGCGCAGGTCGGTGCCTTCATCGCGCAGGAAGAAGACCTCGACCTCGGGCTCGGGCGGAGGCTCGATCCCCTCGCCGTCGAGCGCGAGCACGAGCCGCTCGATGCCGGCGCCGAACCCGATCGCGGGCGTCGGCGGGCCGCCGATCTCCTCGACCAGGTAGTCGTAGCGGCCGCCGCCCAAGAGCGTCGACTGCGCGGTTCCCTCCGGCCCGACGAACTCCCAGGCGGTTCGCGTGTAGTAGTCGAGGCCGCGCACGAGGGTCGGAGCAAGGGTGTACGGGACCTCGTAAGCGTCGAGATAAGAGCGGACTTGCCCGAAGTGCTCGCGGCAGGGCTCGCAGAGCGAATCGCCGATCTTCGGCGCCGTCTCGAGGGCGCGGGCGACCGCCGGGTTCTTGGTGTCGAAGACGCGCAGCGGATTCGTGGCGCGCTTCTGGCGCGCCTCATCGTCGAGCTCCTCGGTGTGGGCGTCGAGCCAGGCCGTCAGCTGCTCGACGTAAGCCGGGCGGCACTCGCGGTCGCCGATCGAGTTGAGCTGCAGCTCCCAGCGGGTGATCCCGAGCCGGCGCAGGATCTCCGAGTAGAGCTGGATCACCTCTGCGTCGACGGCCGGATCGTCTGAGCCGATCGCCTCGACCGAGGCCTGCCAGAACTCGCGGAATCGACCCCGCTGCGGCGCCGCGTAGCGATAGCTCGTCGCCACGTTGTAGAGCTTCAGCGGCTGCGGCTCACGGTGCATGCCGTGCTCGACGTAGGCGCGGCAGATCGGCGCGGTCAGTTCCGGGCGAAGGGTCAACGAGCGCTCGCCGCGGTCGGTGAAGGAGTACATCTCCTTCTGAACGACGTCCGAGCCGGCCCCGGAAGTGCGTGCGAAGAGCTGCGTGTCCTCGAAGACGGGCGTCTGGATCGGCCGGTAGCCGTACAGCGAGCAGACCTCGTCGATCGTGCCGACGATCCAGCGCCAGAGCGGCTGCTCGGAGGGTGGGATGTCGTGTGTCCCTCTGGGCGCCTCGAACTTCACGCCTGGCGTCCCTGGCCGGCGGCAGCTCCCGCCGGGCGGCGTCCGCGGCGCTTGTCCGTACCCGCTCGTACTGTTCTGCGCGCGGCGGGCTTGCCTCTTTTCCCACCGGCGCCCCAGGAGCGCCAGGTCACGCTCGGAGCTCCGCCAGGAAGGGATTGCGTGCCAGCTCGTCGCCGAGCGTCGTCGGCGGGCCATGGCCGGAATAGACGACGGTCTCCGGCGGATAGCGGTCGAGCAGCGAGCGGATCGATGCGAGCAGGGTCTCCCAGTCGCCGAAGGGGAGGTCGGTGCGGCCGACCGAGCCGGCGAAGAGGACGTCGCCCGAGAAGAGCGCGCCCTCCGTGTAGTAGGCGAGGTGGGCCGGCGAATGGCCCGGGACGAGGACGGTCTCGAATGAGAGCCCCGCCAGGTCGAGCGTCTCGCCCCCGTTGAGCAGGTGATCGGGCGTGTAGGCGCGGAGCGGGATGGTCGGGTAGTAGTCCTGTGGTCGCTCGAGCGCGAGCCGTTCCGCCTCCGGCATGTAGACGGGCGCGCCTGTGCCCTCGGCGAGGTCGGCGACGCCGCCGAGGTGGTCCCAGTGCGAGTGCGTGATCAGGATCGCCGCGCAGCGGGCGCTCATCCCGGCGAGCTCGAGCCGCAGCCGGGCGGCCTCGTCGCCCGGGTCGACGACCACGGCTTCCTCGGCGCCGCGCTCGCGACGGACGACGTAGCAATTCGTCCCGATCTGGCCGAGCTCGTAGCGTGCGATCGCGAGCGCCATCAGGCGTTTGAGT
>JBBQTQ010000037.1:0-25342 GCA_038213135.1 Gaiellales bacterium | reverse complement strand
TACCTCTCAGCCGAGTCGCTCGCGCTCGTCCTCGTCGACGAGGACGAGCGCGAACCAGCCCGAGAGGAGGTACGCGCACTCCAACCAGCCTGAGCCGCCCTCCGACGAGCGAGGCGTTACACCACTTCAGACGACTTGACTGGTTCGCGCAAATTTCGTCGATTGCACGACCTTCAACCCGCTGTTTGCAGACTTGTTCCGGGACTAAAACCGGACCATGATGGGTACTCTGTCGGCTCAGGGGGGTCGGGTTTCGAGGTAGGGAGGGAAACAGCTGGTAACGACAATGTCTCCCGTCCGGGCCGCAGGGCCCGAAGCCGAAACCGCAGCGCTGTACGAGCGCTTCAACGCCCAGATCTTCCGCTACTGCCTGGGTCGGCTGCGCTCCCGCGAGGACGCCGAGGACGCGGTCCAGAACACCTTCCTGCGCGTGTACGCGGCGCTGCGCAAGGGCGTCGTGCCCGAGTTCGAGTCGGCGTGGCTCTTCAAGATCGCCCACAACGTCTGCCTCTCGCGCGCGGTCGGGGTAAGCCGCCGCTCGAAGGTCGAGGCCCCTGCCGATCTGCAACTGCTCGAGGACTCGCTCCCCGCGCCGTCGCAGAACGGTCATGACGACCTCTTCGGTCTCGACGACGCGCTCGCCCGGATGCCCGAGAACCTGCGCCGCGCGATCCTGCTCCGCGAGTGGCAGGGCCTGAGCTACGCGGAGATCGCCGACGAGCTCGGCGTGTCGCAGTCGGCGGTCGAGACGCTGATCTTCCGCGCGCGCCGCTACCTGGCGAATGCGCTCGAGCAGGGCGTCAAGGAGCCGTTGCGGAAGGTGGCGAAGGCGCTCAACATCGGCTCGCTGCTCGGCGGACTGCGCGCACTACTCGGCGGCGCAACCGCTGCGAAGGTGGCGACGGGCGTCGCGCTCGTGGGGATGGGCGCCGCCGGCGGCGGCATCGCCCTCAGCCACACGTTCTCCAGCACGCACGCGACGAAGCGCGGCGCGAGCGTGCGGCCTGTCGTGGCTGTTCCTGCGAGGGGCGGCCAGCCCGCTTCAGGGCCGGGGACCGCGAAGCCGAAGCCGAAGCCGGGCAAGCCGGCGGCTGCCGGGCGAATCCCCGTGAAGCCGAGCCCGGCACATCACGGAACGCGCCGGGGTGGGCACGGCACGACTCCGCCGAGCTCACCGTCCGGCGGCGGCAGCTCTCAACCTTCTCCGGGCAGCGGCGGCACGTCCGGACCGACCAGCCAGCCGAGCTCGCCGGGACAAGCGTCGGCACCCGCTTTCGGGGGCGAGTCCGCCTCGTCCCCGCCGGCGACGACGCTCCTGCCGACGGCGCCTGCGCCGCCTCAGGTCAGCCCGCTGGCCCCGCCAGCCGCGAGCGTGCCGAGCGCTCCGGCCACCCCGCTTGTCTCGGTTCCTGCCGTGACGCCACTGGTCGATACCCCCACGCTGTCGACCCCCGCGGTGACAACGCCGGCGGCGGGCTCAGTCGTCGAGGTCCCGGCTCTACCGGCGGCGCCGGTCACCGCGCCCACACTCCCCTAGGTACGGCCGCCAGCGCTCGTGACCGGGCGCGATCACCGAGTGTCCGGGCAGCGCCTCGTAGTCGGCGAGCTTCAGCCAGACGCGCTCCGGGCAGAGGCTGTTGCCGCACTCACAGAGGAACGCGGCTTCGTCCTGGCGACTCACGCTGGCTGCTTCTCGGCTGATGGTGACCCCCTAAGAACCGCTTCCGAACTTTGCTGGGCATAGATGAAGACCCCGGGTCGCCGGGAAACTTGCACGCTAGGCTGATCAGAAGGGCGGTTAGCTCAGCTGGGAGAGCGCCTGGTTTACACCCAGGAGGTCGGCGGTTCGATCCCGTCACCGCCCAACTCGGCGCTCGCGGCGTCGCCGCTCGCTTGCTTCACGGGGGGAAACAGCCGGTTTCCCCCGTGCGCCCCCTTCCCACCAGTTACACGCGACTTCGCGCGTCATTGCCTCCGGCCGCGTGAAGCGGCCTCCGGCGTGGGTGAGGAGATCAAGTAAGACGGCGATCCCGCCGGCGATTCAGCCCGTAACGAGGTGGGTCACTGGCAACGAAAAGCGCTTTCGCGCCTCTTCGCCGAATCCGCTTTCGAGCCAGGTCGCCTCACTCTCGGGCGCTGTCAGCACGATCAGCTCGTCGGCGGGAAAGGTTCGCAGTGCGTCCTCGACCGCCTGCAACGGGTCGACGTCGCCGACGTGCGCGTCGACTTGCTCGGTGGGTACGGCGTCGGCCGCCTTCTCGGCGCGCTCGGCTGCGTCTTCGCGCGCGCTGTCCTCGGCGTTCGTCAGCCGGTCGAGCCAGGAGATCTTCGAGGCCGGGGCGACGACGCGGATCTCGGCGTCCTCGCCTGCGTGCGCCCGTACGACCGACTCGACCTCCGCCTGAGGGGACGCGGCCGTGGTCACCACCAGAATCCTGCGAGGCATCACCGGCTAGTCTCGCCGATCTTGGCTCACTGCGACCAAGCGAACCGTTTCGCCCACATCGGCGAAGATCCGCTGGCAGTCAATCGAGATCAGGAGGAAAACATGGCAGTTGCAGTCGAGATGAACTTCAAGGACGCGACGCTCGACCAGTACGACCAGGTGATCCAGAAGATGGGCTTTCACGCGCAGGGCGCTGGCGCTCCGCAGGGCATCTTCCACTGGGTCGCCAAGACCGACGACGGCATCCGCATCGTCGACGTCTGGGAGTCCAAGGAGGACTACGAGCGTTTCGCCCAGGAACAGATCGGGCCGTACGCGGCCGAAGCAGGGATCCCGGCTCCGCCCGAAGTTCGCTACACGGAGATCCACAACTACCTGACCGCCGGCTAGCTCCCGGCTCGCGGGCCGGGCGCTACGGCGCCCGGCCTACGTCGGCACGACGAAGAAGGCGACCGCCGCGTACTGGAAGGCGACGGCGAGGATCACGAGCGCGTGGAAGATCTCGTGGTAGCCGAAGGTCGCGGGCAGCGGATCAGGCTTGCGCCGGGCGTAGATCACGGCGCCGAGGGTGTAACAGATGCCCCCGAGCCCGACGAGCACGGCTGCGGGAACGCCCGTCCGGTGGATCAGCTGCGGCAGCACGAGGATGCCGACCCAGCCGAGCGCGATCCCGATCACCGCCGCCAACCACTTCGGAGCCCCAACCCAGAGGAACTTCAGGAGGATAGCCGCGAGCGCACCCGTCCAGACGGTGGCGAGAACGGCGATCTGCCAGGCGCCCGTTAGCACGAGCAATCCGAACGGCGTGAACGTCCCCGCGATCAGCCCGTAGATGCCGGCGTGGTCGAGACGCCTCGCCCAGAGCCGCCACGACGGCGACCAGTCGATCCGGTGGTAGAGCGCGCTTAGCCCGAACATCAGCACGACGCTCGCAGCGAATAGCGCCACTGCGACCTCCGCCTTCGGCGTTTCGGCCACAAGCCCGCTCGCGACGCCAAGGGGAATCGCGATCCAGAAAGCCCACTGGTGCGAGACGCCTCGGAAGCGAGGCTTCACGCGCGGTACGGGGACGCCGGGGACCGGGGTCGACACCCTGCGGCCAGGGTACCTGTCGCTCAGCTGATGTCGGGCAGCTGACCCGACCGGGTTCGACCCTGGTAGTGGACGGTCACGGGCATCGAGTGCCCATGGCCCTTCCACTTCGCGTACTCGAGCGTCGCCTGCGCGCCGGGCGGCAGCACGAGCGGATGGCCGAAGGTCTGGTCGCCGGAGGGCTGCTGCCGTAGCGCCGCGATTGCGTAGACGGGTTGGTTCGCCGCCGGCGCGCGGCCCGAGTCGCTGCAGAACGGACAGGCCTGGACGCCCTCCCCGGGCGAGGTCGGGAAGAGCAAGAGCGACTTCGTGCCCGCGTCGCCCTCGTAGAGCTCGGACTTCGCGTTCGGGTTGACCGCCGCGTTGTAGCTCCAGGTGTTCGCGTTCCGGTCGAACTGGATCGCGCGCAAGGCCGGCCCCGAGCAGCGCGTCGAGTATCTCGTTCGGCGTTCCGGACAGCGCCGCATCCCGCACCGAGGGGAGCGTTTGGTAGACCCAGCCGTAGGCGAGCTCGCTCTGGAGGTCGGTGTTGCCGGGAAGCGCGAGGCGCGGCGTCGCGTTCGCGCCGAAGTCGCTCGAGCTCTGATCGCCCGACCAGAAGAGCAGGCTCAGGACCGAAAAGCCGTAGCAGTGGCCGCCGCTCATCGCCGCGTTTTGCTTGTCGAGCCACTGCTGCGCCGGCGGCGTCAGCGAGCACGAGTTCGCGTCGCCGCCCTCGCACACCTTGCGCCGAACAGCCGCACCATGTCGGCGGGCGTCATGTTCGTGACGCCCTTCGGGTTGCCGTAGTTCGCGAAGCTGAAGCCGTCGCTGCCCGTCCGGAAGCCCGAGTCGGCGATCACCTTCCCGCTGACCTGCTGGTTGCCGTCCGCGCCGGGCGCGGCGCTCGGCGGGTACGCGCCGATACGGCTCTTGTCCCCGCCACCCCCGCAACCTGCAGCCAGCGCCAACGCTACGACAAGGCCTGCCGCGACCGGCGTCCGTCTCGCAGCGCCGCGACTCTACGTAAACTCCCGCGCCGTTGCTCTCGCTGCTCGCCTTTCTGACTGCCGCGCTGATCCCCGCGTCACCGGCCTGCGCAGCGCAGCGGGTGCTCGTCGGCGACGTCAACGGTGACGGCCGCCCCGAACGGGTCGCTGTGGAGCACGGGCGACTCGTCGTTCGCTCCCGCGGGAAGGCGTACTCGACGCAGCTGCCGGCGCCGACGCACGGCTGCTACCTCACTCCGCTGCGCCTGATTGACGTCGACGCAGCTCCTGGTGCGCAGATCGCGATGCAGTTCCCGGCGGGCAGCAACTTCACGTTCATCCGGATCTACGCCTTCTTCCGATTCGCGCCGTACGTCCTCAGCGTGCCCGGCGGCGACTTCGGCTACGGCCTCGGCTCGCAGGTCGTCGGGACGATCGACTGCGCCGGCAAGACCGGCCTGCTGGACACCATCGCCACCCGGGCCGGCACCGGCTGGGACGTCGACCGGCGCACCCTCCAGATCTCCGGCCTCGGCCTTTCGATCGCGAAGGAGACGACGTCGCGCAACGCGCCCCCTGAGCCGGTACCCGGAGCTCCAGCGCAAGCCACTCGCGAGCTGCGCGCCGGTTCACTAGCGAACCCGCTCCACTCGCTGCGGTGGCCAGGGCCGCAAGGGCTACTACAAGGGGCTGGCCCCGATCGGGGCGCTCGCGCACAAGAACGCCTGCTCGGCGGCTCGAGGCTTGTCCCCTGAGCTCGGCTCGAAAGGACACAGCGCGTGTCACGAGCTCACGAGCGTCTGGAACATTCCAGCGTTGTTCTTTTCTGACGCCGCCGGACGGCGGGGACGGGTCGAGCCCCGCCCAGCCCCCGCGTCGGAGGGTCAGAAGAGCAACGCCCTGCTGAACCAGAGCTGGTTCCGGCAGGCGCTCGCCGTCGGCATGGCTCGTGACGGTGTCGTCAATCGGGCCGACGACTACGCGGTTCTGCAGAGACTTGTCGCGCTCAGCGTCGGTGCTGCGCTCATGCCCGCCTCACTGTCGACGAGCGCGTCGAGGCGGTTCGCGTCCTGGACTTCCGGCCGAAGCTCCCGGGCGGCGGATCGCTCTCGCGCCTCGACGACGAGCGCGGCCTCTCGCCGGCGGCGTCACGCTTCGCCGAGGCCGCCCGCCGCTTCTGCCGCGACTTCCGTGCGCCCGGACTCCGAGGCGTCAGCGCCCCCGACCTCATCGCCGAGACCGCCTGACTCGGCGAACTCGCCGTCACCGTTCTCCTCGGAGAACTCGCTCTCCGGGTTGAGCTTGGCAAGCTTCGCCGCTTCCTTGCGCTCGACCTTGCGGATCCGCTTTTCCTTCACCGCCTGCTCGCGCCGAAGCTTCTCGAACGTCTGTCGCTTCTTCTTCGATCCCATCCCGACCTCGCTCTCGCCGCTCGTTGCCGCCCGGCCTCGCGTCCGCGAGGAGTGGCAGCCAGGAGAAGACGGGAGGCCGCTCGTGCAGATGCCGAGATCGATGCGCCTGCCGAAAGGGTAGCGGCAAACCGGGACGGCCTCTTTAGCTGCTACCTTGGACCCAACTTAGAACGAGTTCGGTCTGCGCCAAGCGCCTTCCCACACGTTCGTGAGTAGTGAGGGAGGTGTTTTCTATGGCAACCGGAATCGTCAAGTGGTTCAACGATTCGAAGGGGTACGGCTTCATCACCCCTGACGATGGAGCGAAGGATCTCTTCGTCCACCACTCGAGCATCACCGGCGACGGCTTCAAGTCGCTCGCCGAGGGTGCCCGCGTTGAGTTCGAGCAGCGCCAGGGGTCGAAGGGCCCTGAGGCGACAAACGTCGTTCTCGCGACGGCGTAGAGCTTCGGCGGCCGGCCCTTCCCGTTCGCGGGTGGGGCCGGCCTTTCTCTTCGAGCGAAAGGGCGGCGCGTGACAATCGGGGGACAGGGGGCCACAAGGTGAGTCGGGTGAAGGCCGCCCACAAGGTCGAGCGAGGACCGGACGACGGTCGCACGCTCGTGCGCCTGGGCAGTGACGACGCACGGGTCGAGCTCTCGCGCACGGAGTGCTGGAAGCTGTACGAGCTGCTCGGAACGAACGCTCCGTTCGTCCGCAGCGAGCTGGCCGCCGCCCGGCACGGCGGCAGCGCAGGCGTGACGCTCACGACGACCAACGACCGCACGGCGGTGCTCGCCGCGCTCACCGGCCGCCTCAGCGACGGTCTCGGCCAGCTCAAGCAGGCGCTACAGGACTACCCGGCCTAGACCCCGGCTCCATTGACGTCGCGGGGCACAACAACCGGCCTCGCAAGCACCGAAGATCCACCCACAAGAACCGGGTCGGAGCGGATTCCCTTCGACCGAGGTCCGGGAGGATCGAGATGGCAGCTCTTGGTGGCGGCGACGGCAAGCGTGGCGGGATCGGAACCAGACTCGCCGCAGGGTGGCTGCTCGGCATCGCCGTGGGTTCGATCGCGTTCACGGCGACACGGCCGGGTCTCAACGTCGTGGCCTTGCCGTTCTTCTTCGGCGTCACGCTGTTCCTGCTGGTTCGGCTGTCGCGCCGATCTTCGCCGGGCTATCCCGGCACCGACTTCGAGCGCGAGCTGGAGCAGCTTCTCTCCCTTCTGCTGCCGCGGATCAAGCCGACCACGACAGCCACAGCCCGGGATGCGATCCAGCGGGAGATCCGGGTCGCCCGGCTGAAGCGAGCAAGCCGCGTCTGGGCCAAGGCGCTCGAGGCCGTCACGACGGAGGGTTATCAGACCGCCTCGCGGATCTCGGCGCTTCACACCCCGAGCGGCCGGCAGCACGACCACCAGCTCGTCGCGAGAGCCGTTGTCGCCCTGGCAGACCCAGCACTCGCGGCCGACCCGGTGGCAGTGCTCGCCTACGGGCTCGGAGCGCGACCCGCGGTCGATCTCGCGAGCCTCGACGAGCTGCTCGCTGATGTCGGCCTCTCGGACGACGAGCTGCGAACCCATTTCGACGAGGTTGCGAGCCGTTGCGTTCGCGCTCGCGGCGAGCTGCCAGTCGAACACGGAGAGGTAGCCGACGCCGCCGGAGATGCATTTGCTGCTCGCAACCGGACCGTCTACCGGCTCACTACGGCCGGCCGCGAGGCCCTTCGCGAATGGCTCCGCAGACCCGCGGGATTCCCAAAGCTCCAGCACGAGGCATCGTTTCGCCTCTTCGCCGGCGACATGATCGAGGACGAAGAGATCCTCGCCAGCATCGAGCACCTGCGAGCTGACATCGAGCGGATGTCGGCAGCTGTCGGCACCAACATCGCGCGCGCACCCAGCCTCCCTCACCGCACCCGGTATCTGCTGCTCCTGAACGACCTCGGTCGCCGGCTGCTCCAGGCACACATCGACTGGCTCGACACCGTGGAGGCCGGACTCGCGTCTCCTCATCCGGCCGCTTGACGCCGGCCGAAGGCCGGTTCATCCGCCGGAGGCACGCCGGTGCGGACTCGCCGTGCAACCGCAAGCGATTTGCCCCTCTTGAGACTTCTTTCGAACCCTGACCTGTCGCTGCGCTTCCCGAGGAGGCGATCAGAGGGACTTCACCGACAAGTCCTGGGAGATCTTCGAAGCCTTGAGCATCCGCCGTGACCACCGTTCTGCCATAGGCGAGCGCAGTTGCCGCGATGATCAAGTCGTGCGCTCCACGAGAGCGGCCGGACCGGCGCACGCGTGCGATTAGCCTTGGCGTGGGCTCGAGCCACGTCCGCGTGGTACGGCTCAATCGGCCAGAGATCGAGCCTGCCCTCCACTGAACGGAGCAACATGAAGTGGGCAGGCCTTATGCGATTTTTCGCGATTTCGACGTCGAGCAACAACCACCTGGCAGGGGGCCGCGTCCAAAGGGCTCCTCTCGGCAGCTAGTGCTCGTGCATATCTGGCAGGACCATCTCGCCTGGATCGGTCCGAGAGACCGTTAGCCACGAGTCCCACGTGATCTTCATGATCACGACCGTGAGCACAACGCCGATGATCGGGTCCCCGATTCGGGCTCCAAGCGAGACGACGACTGCGCTCGCGACGACTCCGAGCGAGACAAAGCCGTCGATGCGGGCGTGGTTCCCGTCTGCGGTCATCGCAGGGCTCGACAGCCGCCGGCCCGCGCGCAGACGGACCCGAGCTGCGACCTCGTTCCCGATGAAGCCGATCACACCGGCGGCGGCGAGGACCCAGAGGTGAGTCAGGTGTTGTGGGTGGATGAAGCGCAAGATCGTTTCGTACAACGCAACGCAAGCCGAGACGAAGATCGCGAAGACAACTGCAAGGCCGGCGAGCTTCTCGCCGCGGAACGAGCGTAGGAAGAAGGCGATCCCGAGCGGGACGGCGGTCAGGGCGTCGCCGAAGTTGTGGATCAGGTCGGCGAGCAGCGCCACGGAGTTGGTGAGCAGGAAAACCGCGAGCTGCAGCCCGGCGGTGACGGCGAGCACCGCGAGGCTGACCGAGACGGCCTTGACGCCCTCACGGGAGCGGAGGATCGAGCGGTCGACAAGCCCGTGCGAATGGCCGGCGTGGCCGTGCTCTTCCTTGTGGCTCTGGCTGTGATCGTCACCCGACGGCCTCGGCCTGGACGACTCGCGCATGTGGCCAAGGCTTCCGAAGCCGCGGCGGTGGGGACTCAAGATGCCTCCTCGCTCCGCAGTGCCGACCAGCCCAAACGCACATGCTCGACGTGATAGATCGCCTCTTCAAGCAGCACGCCGACGTGCGGGTCGTGCAGGGCGTAAACGATCTTCTGTCCTTGCCGATCGCCCACCACCAGTCCAAGGTGGCGAAGCATTCGCAGCTGGTGCGAGACAGCCGACTGCTCCATCCCGATCGCCTCCGCGAGTTCAGAAACACAACAAGGCGCCTCACGCAGCCGGCCGAGAATACGAACTCGACTCGCGGTCGCAAGGGCCTGCATCGTCTCGGCGACCTCACGCGCTGTCTCCGCGTCCACCTTGCTAGGGCGGGAACGGGAACGCTTCTGGACCCCGTGGCTCATCCGCTCGCAATCATATATGTAGAGTCATTCATTAATCGGCTAAGGAGCTGTGACCGCACAGGACTCGAACCGCCAAAGCGACTCACATCTCGAAACCGTACGCGCCCGCACCGAACTGCCCAGGGTTCGAATTAGATACTCGGCTTGCCCGATTACCCTGGAAAACAAGGGTAATGCCCCCGGCGGGATTCGAACCCGCGCTACGGCCTTGAAAGGGCCGCGACCTGGGCCACTAGTCGACGGGGGCGCGCGGCAAGGATAGCCGCGGTCATTCGCGCGGCTCGCGGACGACCTTGAGCAGGTAGATGACGATCAGGACGTTCACCGCCAGGCCGGCCGCCTTCAGCCAGCTCGGCTTGGTGACGAGCTCGTAGATCTCGAACGGCACGAGCAGCGAGGTCGCAACGACGGTCAGCCACTCGGCCCAGCGCTTCCGCAGCCAGAGGCCGACGCCCTCGACGAGCTCAAGCGCCCCGTAGGCGAGCGCCCCGACGCCGAAGAGGACGATCTCGTTCCGGCCGAGGTTGGCGATCTTGTCCAACGCGTGGTGCACGAAGCCGCGCGACGGGTCGAGCTCGAGGGTCTTCGCGAACCGGCCGAGCAGCGAGCTGAGGCTCGCCCCGCTGTGAGCGAGCAGGTAGACGCCGACGACGAGCAGGAGGACTCCGCGGATCGCCCGCTCGCCGGCGATCCAGGGGAGGAGCCGGTCGCGTCTGCCTTTCGCCATGCCGAGAAGCTAACGGGTAGGGTCTCGAACCATGTCGCGCGGCTACGCGGAAGGGCCGGCGCTCGAGGAGCGGCTGGCGGCGCTCGAGAGTCGCGAGAGCGACCCGGAGGTACCAGTGAGGCAGGCTGTCTACGGCTCGACCGAGGACGATCCGGTGCGGCACTTCATCGGCTGGCTCGGCGACGTCGATCCGAACGAGCTGTTCGAGTCGGGGCGCGCCTGGGGCCTGTCGGTCGTCCGCAAGCACGCGTGAGCGCGGAGCTCGACCCCGCCGGCAAGCGCCTCGTCGACGCGGCGAATCACCTGCGCGCCGCCGATCAGGACCTGCGGATGATGCTGACCCTCCTCCGCCAGGAGGGCCGGGACGTGCCCGACACGATCGAGGGCACCCTGGCCTGCATCGCGGACGCGCTCGACATCCTCGACGGCTAGCCCGAGTCGCGCTCCCATTCGTCGAGCAGCGACTCGACGTGGTGGCGTTGGTCGTCGCTGAACGGGACGTCGGTCAGCACGCGCCGCGCCTCGGCGGGATCGTCGTTCTCGACAGCCGCCTCGAGCCGCTCGCGCGCAGGCAGCGGCTGAGCGAGCTGGCGCCTCAGCCAGCGGAGCAGACTCACGCGCGCGGCAGCGATCGCCATGTGCATTTCTATACTCGCGCGCGAGGGCCGGTAGCTCAGTCGGTAGAGCAGGGGACTTTTAATCCCAAGGTCGCAGGTTCGATCCCTGCCCGGCCCACCACCATCGTCGTCGCATAACCTGCGGGTTCGCGGGTACCCACGAACCCCGTCCACCGAGGCCACCCAGCACCTACCCCGGCGGCTCATTCCGGTGAGCGAGCCGCGCATCCGGCGGAATGCGTCGTCCGCGGCCGCGTCTGGCCCGCGAAGCCCAGGTACTCCCGGCTTACTGCTTCGGCTTCACGGATGCGGCGCCGAAGCTTGACTTCGTGCCGTCACGACGTACGAGCTCGAGCGAGTAGGTGTAGCTCGCGCCCGGTATGACAGACTTGTCGAGTAGGTGGTAGGTCGCGCCCCCGGAGCCTTCGGGCTTGAGCGCGGCGATCAGAGTCCTGTTCAGACGGACGATCCTCCGGCCATGCTTGCGCAGGACGTTGAACCCGCTCAGGCCGGTCTCTGAGCTCGTTCGCCACGCGATCAAGACGAGATGGTGAGCGTGGGCTCTGGCGCTGAAGGCCGCGACCCTCGCCGGTACAAGGGTAGTGATAGCGAGGCTCCAGCCGCCGGTGATCATTCCTCCGGTCGCGTTGGTAGCACAATCGTCGACCACGTACAGACTCCAGGTCCCGTTCGGATCGATCCCGTTGAAGACGGAGAGGGCATCGCCGTAAGGCGGCGACGGAGCCGGGGCCGGGGCCGGAAAGACGTCCGGATCGACCCCGCAGCCATGCAGCGTGACTGAGCTGTAGTTCGTGGGCTTGTACGTACCCGAGACGATCTGGCCCTGAGTCGGAAGCGGAGCCCCGGCCGCGTCGTCGAAGACGAGCGTCGCGTTGTCCACGTTGCCGGCGAATCCGGCATCCGACATCGGGATCATCGCCTGCCCGTGCGGGCCGACGAGCAGCATGTCGATCTCGGCCGCATAGACATGGCTGACGCCGGTGAGGCTGACCGTTACTTTGGTGACCGTGCCCGGCACGCCGCTGACCGCGATCGTCGAGGGGTAGGGGGTCGCCAGCCCGACATCTTGCGTCCGCGGCGTGTCGTTGATCGTGATCGGGCTTGGATTGGCGGACAGCGACTGGTCTGCGCCAGCAGAAGGAACAAGTGCGATGGCGACGAGGAGGAGTGGCGCGAGGACAGCGAGGCGGCGATCCATCGACCGTCAAGCATAGCGCCGCCCCTGCCGCGACCTACTCGGGAGAAGCCTCGCTCCGCGCAAGTGTCGGCGCCCTCGTCAAGTGCGGAAACCCCTGCGACTTGCAAGGTTTCCTATCGAAGCAGAACTTCGATCCTTAGGCTTCGCACGTGCGCGTCTTCGCCGTTCTCGTTGAATTGACGCCCACGAGTCGCTTCGTGGTCGCGAGCGTGACGAAGACCTTCACCGGGACCTAACCGGACTTGAACCCACCGTCCGTAGGGAGTACCACGAGAGTACGGAATCGTCTCCGCCAGGCGCTGTTCATGACAGCTTGGTGCAGCCCAAGAACGCTTGACTTGCAGCAACTTTCAGCTCGCCGCGGGTCGCCGCGGACTGTCGAGCTGGACTTTTCACCCAAGGTCGTAGGTTCGATCCCTGCCCGGCCCATCATCATCCATCGCGTCCTCCTCGACGCTCTTCATCCCGCCGCGCTCGTCGACCAACTTCGTCGCCTCTTTTTCGAGCTTGCCCAGATCCATTTGCCTGTCCTTTCGCGTGTGTGTTGGGTCCTGGAACGATTCGGTCGCCGAACCGTCGGGCAGCTTAATGGCGAACGCCGCCGGTAGAGTTCGGCGGCCGCGGAATCGCGGCAACCCATGCCCGGGTGCCCGTCCCGGCCGCAACCCTGGAGGTGCGAAGGTGACCCGCCGAATCAAAGTGACTGCCCTGCTCGGAATCGTGATCGCCGTGCTCGCCGCAGGAGGCTGCGGCGGTGGCTCAGGGAAGGTCCACTTCGCCACCACCAAGTTCGTCTTCCATGCCGGGCTTGCCTTCGGCGCCTTTCACCACTTCATCTACAAGCCATTGAAGGCCGGCGACTTCGCTCACCCGCTCCAGCACAAGGCTGAGGTCGTCAAAGCCGGTCTCGCCGCCCTCTTCACCTATCACGAACTGAAGATCGCGATCAAGGACGCCCAATCGAGCAAGCTCCTGTCCAAGCTGGTCGCACCGCTCGACGCTCTCGGCGCGAAGATGAACTCCCTCGGAAGCAACCTCAAGCACGGGCACATCAGCACAGCCGACATCACGTCCGCCAACGGCGACATCGACGCGATCACCCAACAGAGCCCCGTCCACCTCAAGGACCTGCCAACGCCGTCACTGGGCGGCTAGACCCGCCGCGGGAAGGCCCGCTTCCGGCGGCAGCTTGCCTAGCTCGGCCGCGACCACGGGACACAGCGGCTGGGCAGCGGAAGCCGCCGACTACACCTACGACACGAACTCGTGCGCACCCGGCAACGACCGCCGTGCTGCCGAAAGCCGCGGGCGGGAGCAAGCTCCCGAGGTGCAAGAAGGGCCAACGATCTACGAAGAGGCATCGCTGCCGTAAGCGTTAGCTGGTGCCTCGCGGATTGCGCGGCTCAGCGTCGTGTACACCGCCAGAGCGAGGAACCAGGCCAGCACGAACGCGACGGTGACGCGCGCCGAGAAGGAGCCGAGCAGCGCGCCGGCGACGATCGGGCCGAACGGGTAGCCCAGCAGCGCCAGCGAGCGCGCGACGCTGTTCACTCGTCCCTGGAGCCGGTCCGGGACGACCGAGACGCGGTAGCCGATGATCATCGCGTTCACGGTCGGGTTGAAGAACGCGAACGGCGCGCCTCCGACGACAAGCACGTAGACGTTCGGCTCGACGATGAAGGCCGCGATCCCGAGCGCCAGCCACATCGAGCTGACGATCACGGTTCGCATCGAGAGCAGGCGCATGATGCGGGTCGCTGCGAAGGAGCCGAGCAAGGAGAGCGCCCCGAAGCCGGCGACGAGGAGTCCGATCGCAGCGGAGTGCAGACCCTGGCGTCGGGCGGCGACGATCAGGGTCAGCTCCATCGCTCCGAACGCGAAGTTCGTGGCGGTGAAGAGCCACGCGCAGGTCCGCAGGAAGCGGTGACGCCAGAGCCACGAGAGCCCCTCCTGCACCTGGGCGCGCAGACCTGCCTGCTCGGCCTCGAGCCGCTCCTCCTGAAACGGCGTGCGCATCGCGACGAGCGTGCCCATCGAGAACGCGTAGGAGACGGCGTCGGCGAGGAACGGGAACGAGCGACCGAGCCCGAAGAGGGCGCCGCCGAGCGGCGCGCCGGCGAGATAGACGCCGGACATCCTCGCCTGCTCGGCTGCGAAGGCCTGCTGGAGCTGCGGCGCCGGCACGACCGAGCGGACGGCGCCGATCTCGGCGATGTTGAAGACCACGAACATCGTTCCCTCCACGAAGGCGACGATCAGCACCTGGAGGAAGGAGAAGTGACCGGTGAGCGCCGTCACGCCCAGGCTCCCGAGCGCGAGGACGCGGACAGCGTCGGCCACGATCATCAGCCGCTTCCGGTTCCAGCGGTCGACTGCAACTCCCGCCGGCAGCGCGAAGAGCGCGTAAGGCACGAGCCGCGCGAACCCCGTCAGGCCCGCCTTGATCGGCGAGTGGGTGAGCGCGAGCACGAGCAGCGTGTACGCGACGCCTGACGCCTCCGAGCCGACCGTCGAGAGCGCCTGCCCGGCCTGGAGCAGCACGAAGTCGCGATTGCGCCGCAGCGGCACCACGCTTCGAGCGTAACCGGCGGCGTAGGCTTCGAGCGTGCGCCTGCTGGCCGTCCTGCTCGGGTTGCTCGCGCCGGCGGGCCTCTCCACCTCGCCACTGCAGTCCGCGCTCGCGACGGGGCTGCGCCAGACGCGGGCCCCGGGCGCGCAAGCCGCGATCTACCGCTGCGGCCGGCTCGTCTGGTCGGGCGTCGCGGGAATCACCGACAAGCAGTCGCGCCGCCCGGTGGCTCCGACGACCCGCTTCGTGATCGCAAGCGCGACGAAGACCGTCACCGGGACGATGATCATGCAGCTCGTCCAGCAGGGGAAGCTGACGCTCGACACGCCACTCGCCCGCTTCTACCCGCAGCTGCCGAACGCCGGCTCGATCACCGTCGAGATGCTGTTGCGGCACAGGAGCGGGCTGCCGGACTACGAGGACGCGCCGTCACTCCAGGCTGCGCTGAACGATCCACGCCATCGCTGGACGCGCGACGAGATCATCCGGGCGCTCTCGGCGAAGCGACCGCTCTTCGCCCCCGGGTCGCACTACCGCTACACGAACTCGAACTTCGTCGTGCTCGGCGGGATCCTCGAGCAGGTCGGCGGCCGGAGCATCGAGCAGGCGTTCCAGTCGGGCATCGCTGCGCCGCTCGGGCTCACGCATTCGTCCTTCGCGACCCCCCACGATTCGCCGCTCTTCGCCCACCCGTACTCGGTCTACCCGCCACCGACCGACCAGTGGGTGCCCGGCTACGGGATCGGCTCGGACACGCTCGGGCCGGTCTGGACGGACGGCGGGCTCGCGACGACCGCGCTCGATCTCGCGCGGTTCGGCGACGGGCTCTTCGGGGGACGCCTGGTCACGGCCGCGACGCTCGCCCAGATGACGAGGATCGACGGCTCGCAGGAAGGGCTCGGCGTCGAGGCCTCCGACTTCGACGGCCTCACCTGGCTCGGCCATAGCGGGAGCTACGGGGGCTTCGAGAGCGAGGTCTGGTACGACGGCACCCGCGGCGTCACGATCGCGCTGACGACGAACATGGACGAGGCGGACTCGGCCGCCGACACGACCTCTGACAGGATCTGGGTCGACGTGGCGGGCGCCTACGACAACGCCGCGCCCGACGGCGCCTGCTAGCGCGGCAGCGCGACGCCGAGACAGCCGATCCGCCCCCAGTCGGCGCAGACGCGCAGCAGGCTCGGCCGGCTCACCCCGCGAGGATGAACAATCCGCCTCATGAGCGTTGACCCACTGCTGGCGGAGGAGTTCGAATCACGCTGGGAGGCGGCGCCTGCGGTCGGCGTCGCGATCGTCCTCCAGCTGATGCTCGCGTTCGTCAGCCGCGACCGCCGCTGGACGGTGTGGGACTTTCACTGGTGGGTCTGGCTGATCGCCGTCGGGCCTGAGCTCCTGCTGCTCGTGCCGCTCGCCTGGAAGGGATCGCGCCGGCGGCTCGAGCAGCGCGGCCAGCGGCGGACCGTCTCGCTCGCCTTGCTGGCAACCGTCGGGCTCGGCAATGCGCTGCTCGTCTTCGCGATGATCGCCTCGCTGATCAGCGGCCACGAGACGAGCGGCCCCCAGCTCCTCGTGAAGGCGATGGCCGTCTGGGGCTCGAACGTGATCACCTACGGCCTCTGGTTCTGGGCGTTCGACCGCGGCGGGCCGGTGCAGCGGCTGACGCCGCCGCCGCCCTATCCCGACTTCTATTTCACGCAGATGAGCGAGCCTGACCTCGCGCCCGGCTGGCATCCGCGGCTCTTCGACTACCTCTACATCTCGTTCACCAACTCGATCGCCTTCAGTCCGACTGACGTGCTGCCCCTGACGCGCCGGGCGAAGGCGCTGATGGCGTCAGAGTCGGCGCTGTCGACGCTGGCGATCCTGCTCGTGGCTGCGCGCGCGGTCAATATCTTCAAGTGAGCGGCGCGCCTACCTTCGACGAGCTCCAGCAGCGGCTCGTTCCGGTCTGGCACTCGATCGAGCGGATGAGCCAGGACGAGCAGACGATCGTCGTCGTCCCCTCGATGACGCTCGACTTCGCGAACGAGTCGGGCTCGGAGCTGCAGGCCTACGAGGGGCGCTTCCTGTTCCTGTTGCTGCTCCTGCGCCAGCCGCGAGCGCGGCTCGTCTACGTCACCTCGCAGGCGATCGCGCCGAGCGTCGTCGACTACTACCTCGACCTGCTGCCCGGGGTGATCTCCTCGCACGCGCGGAAGCGGCTGTTCCTCGTCTCGCCGATGGACGGCTCGGCCCGGCCGTTGTCGCAGAAGCTGCTCGAGCGGCCACGGATGCTGCGGACGATCCGCGCGCTCGTCGTCGATCCCGAGCGCGCGCACCTCGTCCCGTACAACACGCGGCGACGATCACGCGGGAGGCGGCGAAGATCGGGGCGCGGCTGGCGCGGGAGGGCGTGATCGGCCGGTTCGCTTTGGACTTCGTGACCGTGCGACGCGACGGCGGCTGGGATCCGTACGCGATCGAGATCAACCTGCGCAAGGGTGGCACCACCCATCCGTTCCTGACGCTCCAGTTCCTCACCGACGGGCGCTACGACCCGGAGACGGCGGTGTTCACAGCGCCGAGCGGGCGGCAGAAGTCGTTCGTCGCGAGCGACCACGTCGAGAACCCGTCGTACCGCGGGCTAACCCCGGACGACCTGTTCGACGTCGTCGCGCGGCGTGGGCTGCACTTCGACCAGTCCCGCCAGACGGGCACGGTCTTCCACATGCTGGCCGGCATCGCCGAGCACGGCCGCGTGGGGCTGACGGCTGTCGGCGACTCCCAGGCCGAGGCCGACGAAGGTCTACGAGCGGACGGTCGCGGTGCTCGACGAGGAGTCCGCCCTCCCATAACGCCGGCTTATGCTCGGCGCACCAACCGGGACAGCCCCCGGACATGGCCCTGCGCACGCGCAACGCGGCTCGGCGGGCGGAAATCGCCGCGCCGCGAGGGATAAGCCGCGGTTATGGGCGGCACCTAGGCGGTGACAGTCACCGGTCGCGTCCCGAAGGGACAGGCGCGGCTAGCGCTTGAACGGGTTGACGCCGTAGTGGATCGAGAGCAGCAGCAGGACGAAGCCGGCCGCGAGGAGCGCGCCTCCGGCGATGACCATGATCCGCCGCATCAGCGGCACTGCGCTGAACAGAACGGCGAGACCGCCGAGCGCGGCGACGATGCAGCCGATCTCGACCAGCCGCCGTGACGAGTCGAAGTTGAAGGCGAGAGCGAGCATGGCCCGGATGGTCGTCCCGGTGTCGGACGGCGCTGGCTATCCTGGCCCCCTGCCCTCCGCGCGCCTCGTCCTGTCAGCCGCGGCGGCGCTCCTCCTGGCTCCGGCCGCCGGCGCGGCGATCCCGGCCAAGAGCGGACGCGCCTTCGTGCCTCCGCCTCTCCCCGGCCCGAGAGCGCTCCAGGCGCTATCCGGCTCGCCGAAGCTGCTGATCCAGGTCGAACGCCGGCAGAGCCGCCGTGCCGACGTCGCTTTGCGCGCCGCAGGAGGCAGGCTCGTCTTCCGCTCGCTCGGAATCTGGTCCGTCCCGACCCGGGCGATCGCCGCCTGGCTACCTGCGCTCGAGCACCTCGGCCTCGTCCGCGCCGTCGAGCGCGACTCCGTCCGGCGACTCGACGCCCGCCGCGACTTCACCGACCCGCTGGTGGCGACCGAATGGTGGCGGCGGGTCGTCGGGGCGGACGCTGCGACGCCGCCCGGACCCGGAATCCCGCTGACCGTGATCGACTCCGGCCTCGACGTCACCCATCCCGAGTTCGCGACCCGGCCGAACACCAAGACCCTCAACGAGCAGACGACGACCGGGGGCGAAAACGAAGCGCACGGCACCGCGGTCAGCTCGGTTGCCGCGGCGCCGGCCGACGGCGAGGGCGTGGTCGGCGTCTACCCGCAGGCCCAGCTGCAGTCGTGGGACGCGAGCCCGACGGCCCAGAGCGACATCGATGTCGACAGCGAGATCGCCGCCCTCGGCGCCGTCTCCAACAAGGCGGGCGTGATCAACATGAGCTTCGGTGGCAACGACTACCTCTTCCAGGAAGAAGAGGCGATCCTGACCGCGTTCGGAACCGGCTCGATCCTCGTCGCAGCTGCTGGCAATGAGTTCCAGAGCGGCAACCCGAACGAGTACCCGGCGAGCTTCAACCACGTCCTGACGATCGCCGCGACCGACCACCACAACCAGCCCACGGAGTTCTCGAACGAGCATCTCTCGGTCGACCTCGCGGCGCCCGGCATCGACATCCCAGTCGCGGTTACGACAGAGGCGAACCCGACCGGCTTCGACGTCTGGGACGGGACGAGCTTCTCCTCGCCGATCGTCGCGGCCGCCACAGCCTGGGTCTGGACGCAGCGGCCGGCCCTCGACAACACCCAGGTCTTCAACTTGATGCGCTTCTCGGCACGCGACGTCTACGACAAGGGCTACGACACCTCGACCGGCTTCGGGATCGTGAGAATCCCCGCCGCGCTGCACAACACCGCGCCGAACCGCGACCCGCAGGAGCCGAACGAGGACGTCTACCTCGTCAAGCCCAACGGCCTGTTCGCCAACGGCAGCCCACTGCTCACCTACCCGGCGCACCTGCGCGCGGGGGTCAGCGCGACTCTCGACGTGACCGAAGACCCCGAGGATGTCTACCGCTTTTACCTCCCGGCCGGCCGTACGTTCCTCTTCACGGCGAAGGGAGACACGAACGTCGATCTCGAGATCTGGGGCCCGCTGACGAAGACCGTCCACGAGCGCGGGGCCGCAGCGAAGCGCGATCTGCTCGGCTACAGCCAGAACGCCGGCAAGACGCCTGACGTCGTCCGCGTCACGAACTCCGGATCAAAAGGCGAGTTCGTCTACGGCGACGTCTACCTCGGCAAGAACGTGGACGACGCGGCCTACACGCTTACAGTACGACCGACGTGATCCGGGCAGCCGTCCTCACCGCCGCAGCGGTGCTGCTCGCCGGCTCGGCACCGGGCGGCGCACTCAGGGAGATCAATTGCGTGAGCGCCACCGCCGGCGTCTGCGCGCAGGGTGGGGGGCTCGATGCCCCCGCCCACCTTGTCGTCAGCGCCGACGGCCGTAATGTCTACGTGGCGGGACAGACGGGCGGGATCGCCGTCTTCTCACGGGCCAAGGCGGGTGCGTTGACGGAGGTGCAGTGCTTTTCGCCTGGCGCCGCGGACGGCTGTACGGCCGCCGACGGGCTGAAGCCCTCGGGCCTCGCCGCGACCCCCGACGGACGGGAGGTCTACGCGGCGACGGGGGACGCGATTTGGGTGTTCACGCGCGCACCCACGACGGGACAGCTCACCGCCGGAACGCCGATCCCCGCCGGGGTCAGCTCGCTGACCGTCAGCCCGGACGGTCGCAATGTCTACGCGACCGGCCGCATCGAGAACGGGACGGTCACGCCGACGATCGTGCTCTTGATCTTCGCGAGAAACAGGAGCACCAGATCGCTGGCGCAGATCGGCTGCCTTGCGAACGCAGCGGGCATCGCATCGTGCACGCATGTCCGAGCCCTCGGCCTTGGGCTCGCCTCGAGCCGCGACGGCCGGAGCCTCTACGCGAGCAGCCAGCGGACGATTGCCGTCTTCGCGCGTAACACCAAGACCGGAGCGCTCCGGCAGCCAGCCGGCGCCGGGGGCTGCATCTCGATGGATGTGCCCGGCTGCGCTGCGGGACGGAACATGTACGCGGTTGACCATGTTGCCGTCAGCCCGGACGGCAAGAACGTCTACGCAGCCGTCCGGGTCTCCTCGAGCTTCAACACCTATTCGCGCAACCAGAAGACGGGAGCGCTCAAGCAGCTGCCCGGACGGTCGGGCTGCTACGGGCCGGCGAAGGACGGGTGCGCGAGCGGTTTCGACACCGACGGCGCGCCGGGCCTGGCAATCAGCCCCGACGGGAAGTACGTCTACGGCGCGGTCTCGGGCCAGTTCTTCCCGGTCGTCAAGGCGACCCTGCTGACACTCCTCCGCGATCGCAAGACCGGAGCGCTCAGCGGCGGCTCGTGCGTCAGCGGCGGCGATCCTCATTGCGCGCGTGTAAACGCGCTCGGCGGCGTCCTCGACGTGGCCGTGAGCCCGGACGGAAAGAACGTCTACACCGCGGCCCTGGCCGACAAGGCCGTCGCCGCATTCGGACGAGGAAAATGAGCCGTTTGCGGCGAACTTTCCGTGCGTGAAGGAGGAGAGCCATCTCCAGGAGATGCGCGCCGCGCTTCGCGGCGACCGCGAGCGGGCGCAGCGGCGCAAGCGCGTGGACAAGCCGACCCCTGCCGAGCCAGTCCACGAGCAGCGGCGAAGCGGTTTCCTCGGGTACCTACGCCGCGGTTAGCTCGGCCCAAAAGCCGACCATCACCGGCGTGCGCAGCGGCATCACCATGTGCCCGAGCGCGGTCCGCGTGTGCCTGCCCACCTCGCCGAACACCTCGTTGACGAGGTCGGAGGCGCCGTTGAGCACCTGCGGGATCTCCGCGAACTCCTCGGTGCAGCCGACATGGCCCTCGAGGCGGAGGATTCGGGCGACCCGCGAGAGGTCACCCGCAGCGTCGCGGAGCTGGGCGATCCCGTTCAGCGCGCAGATCCTGGCCGCGTCGTAGCCCTGCTCGACGGTGACCGAGGAGCCCAGCCGGCCCGTGTAGGCGAGCTCCCCGCCCCGCCACGGGAGCTGGAACGAGGTCATGACGAGGTTGCCGGTCTGGGCCCACGGGACGTAGGCGCCGACCGCGGGCGGCGCCTCGGGAAGCTCGAGGCCGAGAGCGGCGAGACGTTCCTCCGGAGGCATGTCCGAATAGTTACTGTTCCCCGCCATGAACTTCGCCGCGCTCGTGCTCACAGCACTCGCCGCCGCGGCTCCCTGCAAGGGAAGCCAGCTCAGCGCGACCTTCAACATCATCCCGAACAGCCAGGGCGCCGGCAACGTTTCGTACGCGCTCCGGATCCGGAACACCTCGAAGACGGCCTGCTCGGTCAAGGGCGTGCCGGTCATGCACTTCTTCAGCCGCACCGGCAGCCCGCTGCCCTCGCACTCCGCCTGGGATCAGCGTGGCCATGCGACCCTCGTGACCTTGCAGCCCGGCGGCTACGCGTCCTCCGGGTCGCGCTTCTCGCCCGATGTCCCAGGAGTCGGCGAGCCAACGAACAACGTGTGCGAGCCGACCTCGTACATCGCGCTCGCGCAGATCCCGCCGGCGAACGACGCCGTGGCGGCTCCGATCGGTCCGCCGACCGCGGTTTGCGAGAAGGGCAGCCTCGGCATGTCCTACTTCGTCGCGGGCAAGAAGGCTCCCTACTTCTAGAGCCAGCTGGCGCCGCCCCGCGAGCAGCAGCTGCCGACCGGCGCCTGGGCGCGGGTCTCGAACGGCCCACGGCCCGAGGCGGTCGTCTGCGTCAACGGCGGCTCGGGCGCCGACGTGCCGGGCACGTGGAGCGCTTCGCTCGAGTGGCTGGTCGAGCGCCTCGCGCCGCAGTTCCCCGAGCTCGAGTTCGTCGAGGTGCGCTTCCGGATCAAGTCCTGGCGGCGCCTGGACGAGTGCGCCGAGGACGCTCTCGCCGCGATCGAGCTGAGCGGCGCGCAGCGGACGCTGCTGCTCGGGTTCTCGATGGGCGGCGCCGTCGCGATCAAGGCCGCGCACCACCCCACGGTCGAGGAGATCGTCGGGCTCGCTCCGTGGATCCCCGACCGGCTCGGTCTCGCGAACCTCCAGGGGAAGCGGCTCACGGTGCTCCACGGCCAGCTCGACCGCTATCTACCTGGGATTCCGGGCGTCAGCGCGGCCAGCTCGCGTCGCGGCTTCGAGCGCGCGCTCCAGGCGGGCGCGACAGGCGAGTACAGGCTGATCCGCGGCGGCCTGCACGGCGTCGCGCTCCGCGCGCATTGGGGCCGGCCGATCCCGCTCCCGCGCGCGAAGCGCTGGGGCGAGCTTGTCGCGGCGGAGCTACACCGCTTTCAGGCCGCGGGCTGAAGCTTGCGCCGCTGCATCTGATCCGGCGTGGGCGCCTTCACGTCCCAGACGAGGCCGAGCTTCTCCATCGCCCGGATCACCCACCACGAGATGTCGATCTGGAACCGGTGCAGCCCGTGCCGAGCGGAGGCGGGAAACGCGTGATGGTTGTTGTGCCAGCCCTCGCCGAAGACGAGCAGCGCGACGAGCCAGTTGTTGCGTGCCTCGTCGCGTGAGACGTAGTCCTTGCGCCCGAACATGTGGCAGATCGAGTTCACGCTGAAGGTTGCGTGCTGGTAGAGGAAGATCCGGACGAGTCCCCCCCAGAGCATGGCCTCGAGGCCGCGCTGCCAGGTGCCGCCGATCCCGTAGCCGATCGCGAACGGAATCCCGAGCGTGGCCACGACCCAGAGCAGGTAGAGCCGGTCGATCGTCCGCACGAGCTTGTCCTCGTAGAGGTCCTTGCCGTACACGCGGCCCTGCTCCATGCCGAGCTTCGTGAACATCCAGCCGACGTGGGCATGGACGAAGCCCTTGAGCGCGCCCAAGGCGCCGTCGCCGTGGCCGACATGCGGTGAATGCGGGTCGCCCTCCTTGTCGGAGAGCGCGTGGTGCTTGCGGTGGTCGGTCACCCACTGCGTCAGCGGTCCCTGCATCGTCATGCAGCCGAGGATCGCCAGCGTCGCCTTCACGGGCTTGCGGGCCTTGAAGCCGAGATGCGTGAAGTAGCGGTGGAAGCCGATGGTCGTGCCGAAGGCGCAGACGACGTACATGCCGGCCATGATCAGCAGGTCGCTCCAGTGGAACGCGACGTCCCAGAGGAGTCCCATTGCCGCCGCCAGGCCGAGGGGCGGCACCCCGACGGCGATCAGCGTCACGATCTGGCTGATCCGGCTCGTCCGCTCGCGGACGGTTCCGATTTCGACTGCGTTCTCCACCTGCCTCCTGAGTCTACGTTGGCCCGCGGCCCTTCCAACCGTTCTTGCCACGTGTTCGAATAGCTGACACATGCGGATTGCGATCGTCGGCGCGGGGATCTCGGGGCTCGGAGCCGCCTACGTGCTCTCGCGCGCTCACGAAGTGGAGGTATTCGAGCGCGACACGCACGCGGGCGGGCACTCGAACACGTTCGAGCACGCGGGGCTCGGGCTCGACACGGGCTTCATCGTCCACAACGAGCCGAACTACCCGCTGCTCGGTCGGCTCTTCCGCGAACTCGGAGTCGCGACCCAGGAGTCGGAGATGTCGTTCTCGGTCAGCTGCGGGGACTGCGGGCTCGAGTGGTCGGGGCGGCGGCCCTTCGCCCAGCGGCGGCGGCTGGCCGATCCGCGCTTCGGCCGCTTTCTCGTCGAGGTGGGACGCTGGTTGCGGACGGCCGTGTCCACTCTGGACGCGTCCGAGGGCCTGTCCCTCGGACAGTACGCGGACAGGTACGGCTATTCGAGCCGGTTCCGCTCGCACTTCCTCGTCCCGCTCACCTCGGCGCTCTGGTCGACCGCGCCCGAGCGGGCGCTCGAGTTCCCGGCCGCCTACGCGATCCGCTTCTTCGAGCACCACGGCATGCTCGGCTTCGGCCGCTTCAAGTGGCGGACGGTCAGCGGCGGCAGTCAGCGCTACGTGGCCAAGCTGCGCGAGCGGCTCCAGGTGCACACCGGGCTGGGCGTTCGTGAGCTCCGGCGGGACGCCGACGGCGTCGAACTGCGCACCGACGACGGCGAAGCGCGCCGCTTCGACAAGGTCGTCGTCGCCACGCACGCCGACGAGGCACTCCGCCTGCTGGGTGACCCGAGCGACGAGGAGCGCAGCGCCCTGACGGCGTTCGCCTACACGCAGAACGAGACCGTCCTCCACACCGATCCACGGTTCCTCCCTCGTGCACGCACCGCCCGCGCGTCCTGGAACTACAGCGTCAACGGCTCGGCACAGCCGACGGTCACCTACTACCTGAACCGCCTCCAGCGCCTCGACGCGGATGAGGACTACTGCGTTACGTTGAACCGCACGAGCGAGATCGACCCGGCCCGGATCCTGATGCAGACCGTCTACGACCACCCGCTCTACACGCTCGACACCTTGCGCGGGCAGCAGGAGCTGGCCGCGGTCTCGGGGCAGCGCAACACGCTCTACGCCGGCGCGCACTTCGGCAACGGCTTCCACGAGGACGGGCTCGCCTCTGGAGTGCGGGCGGCGGCAGTGCTGGGAGTGAACTGGTGAGGTCGGCGCTCTACACCGGCACGCTCGTCCACGCGCGCCGCGAGCCGGTGGCGAACGTCTTCCGCTACCCGCTCTCGTTCTTCGTGCTCGACGTGGACGAGCTGCCCGAGCTCGAGCGCCGCCTGAAGCTCTTCTCTGTGAATCGCCGCAACCTCGTCACGCTCCACGACCGCGACCACTTCGACGGCGACAAGCCCCTGAAGCAAGCCGTCCTCGACTTCGTCGGCGACACCGAGGTGACGCAGGTGCTGATGCTCGCGCAACTCCGCGTCCTCGGGTACGTCTTCAACCCGGTCTCGTTCTACTGGTGCTACGGCGCCGACGGGAAGCTGCGCAGCATGGTCGCCGAGCTGAACAACACCTTCGGCGAGCGCCACCTGGAGCTGCTGCACGGCGGCGATCTCCGCTACGAGCACGAGAAGCACCTCCACGTCTCGCCTTTCTTCGGGCTCGACCAGAGCTACCGCTACGTCTTCTCGGAGCCCGAGGAGCAGCTCTTCGCGCGGATCGAGGTGCACGAGAACGGCCGCCGGCCGCTGCAGGCGGTGCTT